>JBEKZR010000066.1:0-12831 GCA_049509715.1 Occallatibacter sp.
ACGGTGGAGACTGCGGCGGGCCAGGCCTCGGTTCCCGATCACGGCGACTTGTGGCGCGTAGAGTGGCAGCAGGTTTCAGCCAACGCAACTTCGGCAACCCTCCGCGGAAAGTGCTTTTCTCTGCCGCTTGCGCTGGAGCGGGCAGTTGCTTTAGCCGAGTCGGCCAAAGGTTGGCAACTGAACCTGGATTACACAGTGACCAACACCGGCGATTACCCGGCGCCATGGTCCTGGGCCGCGCATCCTTTGTTTGTGGCCGAGGCGGGAGACCGCATCGTGCTGCCGGACTCCATTCGCGAGCTGCTCCTGGAGGGTTCCGGCGGGGGCCGTTTGGGAAAGAACGGCGACCGGGTCGCCTGGCCCGTAGCCACGCTGGCCAATGGCAGCCAGACTGACCTAAGCTTGGCGCAGCCGCCTGCTTCAGGCATCGGTGACAAGCTCTTTGCCGGACCGCTCTCCGCATCCCAGAACTGGTGCGCGCTGGAGCGGCCTCAAGCCGGCCTGCGCATCAAGGTCAGCTTCGATCCGGCAGCCACGCCCTACTTAGGGTTGTGGATCTGTTACGGCGGTTGGCCGGACCGCCCCGGACCGAAGCAGGTCTGTGTCGCCCTGGAGCCGGCTACCGCGCCTGTGGACTCATTGGCGAAGACCGGACCCTGGTCCCGCGCGCTGTCTCCCGGCGAAACCTTTTCCTGGCCTATGATTGTTGAGTTTGAATCCATCTAGGGAGTGACCCGAAATGCACGATCCTGCCGTTTTCCGTTCCATGCACCTGGCCCGCTTTCAGGCCGAACCGGCGATCTTTGTCGCGCCGGGCCGCGTCAACCTGATCGGCGAGCATACCGATTATGCCGAGGGTTTTGTGATGCCCGCGGCTATCGACTTTGCCACTCTGGCCGGCATCTCGCCGCGCTCCGACGGCAAGATCGTCCTCTACTCTGAGAATTACAGCCAGGAGCGGGCCTTTGAGGCAGCGGCGCTGCCCGCCAAAGGCAGCCGGCACTGGACCGACTACCCGCTCGGGGTAGTTGCCATCCTGGCCGGGGAGGGCCATGCCATTCCCGGCTTCAGCCTGAGCCTGTGGGGCGATGTTCCGCTGGGTTCGGGGCTGTCGAGTTCCGCCGCCCTCGAGGTAGCCACGGCGCTGGCCGTGCTGTCGCTCATCGGCTCCAGCTATCCGGGGCCTGTTCTGGCCCGGCTCTGCCAGCGGGCGGAGAACGAGTTTGTGGGCGCCAATTGCGGCATCATGGACCAGTTCATCTCCGTCCACGGCAAAGAGAACCACGCCCTGCTGCTGGATTGCCGCGATTTGAGCTTCAAGCTGGCGCCGATTCCGGCCAACGTCGCGCTGGTGATCGCCAACACCATGGTCAAGCACTCCGTTGCCGGGGGCGATTATCCCACGCGCCGCCGCGAGTCCGAGGCTGCCTGCGCCGTCATTGCCAGCCACCGTCCCGGTGTGCCCTTCCTGCGCGATGCCACGCTGGAGGACCTGGAAAAGTGGGGCCACGAGATGGCGCCCAAATCGCTCCTGCGCGCCCGCCACGTCATCAGCGAAAACCTGCGCACCGTGGCTGCTGAAAAGGCCCTGGAAAAGGGCGACCTGGCCGAGTTGGGTCGGCTGATGGCCGAGGCGCACACCAGTTACAGCCGGGACTTCGAGGGCAGTTGCGTGGAGGCCGACGCCATGGTGGCCCTGGCCCAGGATTTGCCCGGCCTGATCGGCGCGCGGTTGACGGGCGGAGGCTTTGGCGGCTGCACCATCAACCTGGTGGAACAGGACCACGCCGCTGCCTTTGTCGAAGCCCTCGCCGGCCGTTACGCGGCCCAAACCGGCATCGTCCCGCAGATTCACATCTGCCACGCCTCGGGAGGCGCTCACCCGGTCAAATAGGCCGCCTTCACAGCGAGAGTGCCCCTGAACCTCCGCCAGACCCCGGGGACCGCGCTTTGTCTACCTCGGTCATGAATGGCGCAAATGTGTTACTGAAGTTCACGGAATCGTGATTCCGGGCACGTCCTGCATGGTCTAAATTAGCCACTTGAGAACCGGCTCCCTTGCTAAAATGAACGGAGTTTGACTCAATTCAGGACCGTGCCGGGCACTGCGCGCGGAATGCCTCTCCGGATCCCTGATGCGCAGAACGTCGCTTTGCAGATTTTATAGCTCGGCACGGAGACAATGAGAGACATGCAATCGACATCGTCCAAGCCGTTTTCGTACGAAACCTTCCCCGTTGCGGGCCAGGTCGCCTACTTCTCCATGGAGATCGCGATCAACCCCGCCATGCCCACCTACTCCGGCGGCCTGGGAGTGCTGGCCGGAGATACGATGCGCTCTGCGGCCGATGTTGGAATTCCTCTGGTGGCCTTCACGCTCCTGCACCGCAAGGGATACTTCCAGCAGCATCTTGACGGCAAGGGCGTGCAGAGCGAGGATATTCAGCCGTGGAATCCCTCCGACTTCTGCGTCGAGGAGCCGGCCCGGGTTACCGTCTCCGTGGAAGGCCGCATTGTGACGGTGCGCGCCTGGCGCTATGAGATGGTGGGCCGCTACGGGCACGTGCTGCCGATCTACCTCCTGGATACAGATCTGGAAGAAAATTCGGGATGGGACCGCGGGCTCACCGATCACCTCTACGGCGGCGACACCAACTACCGCCTGCAGCAGGAGATCGTGCTGGGCATGGGTGGCGCGCGCATGGCCGCCGCCCTCGGTCACGACGTGAATGTCTATCACATGAACGAGGGCCATGCCGCGCTGCTGACCCTGGCGCTGCTGGAAAGCCAGTTGGCCGGGGGGCCGCTCGGCGCCGTCACTGAAGACGACATCGAGCAAGTCCGCCGCAAGTGCGTCTTCACCACCCACACCCCTGTTCCCGCCGGCCACGATCGCTTCTCCACCGAGCAGACCATCCGCATTCTCGGTGGCGAGCGGACCGCGCGCCTGGAAAAGCTCGGCTGTTTTCGCGACGGCATGTTGAACATGACGCTACTGGCGCTGCGCTTCTCGCGCTATGCCAACGGCGTCACCATCCAACATGCTAAGGTCACCCGCGGCATGTTCCCCGAGTTTGCCATCAACTCCATCACCAACGGCGTTCACGCGCCCACATGGATTTCCGAGCCCATCCAGCAGTTGCTCGACGCGAACATTCCCGCCTGGCGCCGCGACTCTGTCTACCTGCGCAGCGCCATCGACTTGCCCGACAACGACATTCTTGCCGCCCACGCCCGCGCCAAAGGCGAGTTGCTCACCGAGGTTGCCACGCGCACCGGCTTGGTGCTCAATCCCGAGGTGCTTACGCTGGGCTTTGCACGCCGCGTCGCCACCTACAAGCGCGCCACCTTGCTCTTCACTGATCCCGCGCGCCTGGCCAAAATTGCCGCCGCCGCCGGCGGCTTGCAGATTATCTACGCCGGCAAGGCTCATCCCCAGGACGATCCCGGCAAGGCCCTCATCCAGCAGGTCTTCGCGGATGCCGCCAGCTTCTCCAGCGACGTGCTCAGAATCGTTTATCTCGAAAACTACGACTGGGACCTGGGCGCCCTCATGACAGCCGGCGTCGATGTCTGGGTCAACACGCCCCGCCGCCCCTATGAAGCCTCCGGCACCAGCGGCATGAAGGCCGCCCTCAACGGCGTCCCCAGCCTCTCCATTCTCGATGGCTGGTGGATCGAGGGCTGCATCGAGGGCTACACCGGCTGGGCCATCGACGACGGCGCCAACGATGCCGAGGAAGCCAACTCCCTCTACAACAAGCTGGAGACCGCCGTCGTTCCGCTCTTTCTTCAGGCGCCCCACAAGTGGGCCCGCCTCATGCGCAATACCCTGGCCTTCAACGGCTCCTACTTCAACACCAACCGCATGGTCAAGCAATACACCCGCAATGCCTACTATCCCGTCAAGCTCATCGAGCGCGCCAAGGTGGAAGAAGAAGTCTTCGCCGACGGAGTCGGCGAGTCCGCAGATTAGCCAGCGGCCAAGCCGGCTTGCGGGTGCTAATTCATCTGCTGAGCCATTTTTGAAACACGCCGGGTGCCCCATCCATTCCGCGTTCTGTGCGGAATGGGTGGGAAACCACGAACCGACGCCGGGGTGCCGGGTGCCCCACCTTCGCGGCGTCTTTGTTTTTGCCGCTAAGGTGGGATACCCATATCTATAGTTTTTATGGTTCTTTACACCCTTCCCTCCAACACCCCAAAAGCTCCGTGCCCCATCCATTCCGCGTTCTGTGCGGAATGGGTGGGAAACCACGAACCGACGCCGGGACGCCGGGTGCCCCATCTTAGGCGCGGGTGCCCCATCTTCGCGGCGTTTTTGTTTTTGCCGCTAAGGTGGGATACCCATATCTACAGTCTTTTATGGTCCTTTACATCCTTCCCTCCAACACCCCAAAAGCTCCGTGCCCCATCCTTTCCGCGTTTTGTGCGGAAAGGGTGGGAAACCACGAACCCCAACCGCGCTTGGACCGGGCATTACGATCCGGAGGGAGGCGGGGGTTTCAACCCCCGCATAAATCCAACAAAATCAACGTGGGCTGGTAGGGATGGGTTTTAACCCATCCATTCATCCCCGCAGGAACGCTTTCCGCCCATTTCACCCCAAATCCCGAGTCTTTCCGCAACCTCTTGAACCCCGGCAGAATCCCCGCTCAGCTCCTCATCTCCAGCCGAACCCTTCCGATACACCGGCTGTGCCGGGATCAACCCGAATCCTGGGGCGTTGGCTAGTTCTTGTGCGGCGGCGGGAGAAACGCAGTAAGCTGTTCGCGGAGAGGGTCACGCTCCTTGGTCTGGCATTCCCATACGACCATTACGCGCCAGCCAAGGGCCTCAAGGGCTTGCTTGTTCCTGAGGTCGCGAGCCATATTGGATTGCCTCTTCTCCGCCCAGAATACAGACCTGGTCGCTGGCTTGACCATTCCGAAGCGGCACTCATGGCAATGCCAGAAACAACCATGCACGAAGATTACCGCTTTGTGTCCGGGCAGGGTTATGTCCGGTTTGCCGGGAAGGTCTTTGCGGTGCAACCGGAAGCGGTAGCCCATCGAGTGCAGGAGCGACCTGACACGAACTTCCGGTTTGGTGTCCTTGCCGCGTATCGCAGCCATGTTGCGACTTCGCTGTTCAGGTGTGTGAACGTCGACCATCAGGTGAGCCCCGCCGAAATTGCTTTTCCCGTACGGTGCCTATGAATCCTGCGAGATCCTGGAGCCAGGTTCTCTGCGCATCGCTGTACGTGTCATACAAACTTCGGGGAATCACTAGTTGCAGACGATTGGTCTGCATTTCGTCGGTTTGATTGACGCTGATGGAAGTCTCTAACGTCAACAGGTGCTTCCGTTCGATCCGCATCGCCTCGGCAAGCACTTGGCGCCAGCGATCTTTGCAGGTACTCTTGACGCCGAGCATAGTCAGATGGAGTGAATCAAAGGTCCGATCTCTGTATTGTTCCTCTCCCGGGAACAGGAAGTCTGGGCGTGAGCGACCTTCAGCCGGGGGAAGGCGGACTCTCCGCTCCGACCACTTCCCGGGCGGAGGGAGCAGGGGCCTTCAGGCCCCTGAACGCAGGCATGCAATCGTAGTGGCTTTAGCCACGGGCTTTTCGTGTATGCTGCTCTGATGCGGCTCGCGCCACAAGAAACTCGGACGTATCTGGTCACCGCCGTGACAGCCGAACGCCGCCGCCTTTTTCAGGTCACGGCCACGGCGGAATTGTTGGAACAAACCATCCTCGACTATCACCGTCAGGGAAAGTTCCTCTTGCACGCGTTCGTCATCATGCCGGACCATATCCACGCTCTGATCACGCCCGCGCCCGATGTGTCGCTGGAAAAGGCCATGCAGTTCATCAAGGGCGGCTTTTCTTTCCGCATGAAGAGCAAGCACGACGTGTGGATGCGCAGCTTCAACGAGAGCCGGATTATGAGCGAAGAAAAATTCATGAGCTGTGTGCGGTATATCGAGGAGAACCCGGTGCGGCGGGGGCTCGTGGCAAAGCCTGAAGCATACCCATTCAGTTCCGCTGCTTTTGGACCATGGGACCCCATGCCTCTCCACTTTGCCGGTCCGGGAGAATAAGGCCCGGGCCTAAAGGCCCCGCATCTAGCCCACGATATTCAGGGGCCTGAAGGCCCCTGCTCCCTCCGTTGCATAAGAAAAGGCCATAAGCCAATATGTGATGATTGGCCCTAGTCGCCTGCTTCTCGCATTATGTAATATAGCTGGTGCAGTATTCGAAGGAGGCAGAGATTGCCTAAGCGTGTTGGATGGTCCCGCGAACAATTGATTCTGGCGTTCAAGCTGTACTGCAACATTCCTTTTGGGAAAATGGACTCTCGCAATCCACAGATAATTCGCTATGCGAGGATAATCGGTCGATCACCTTCCGCGCTGGCGATGAAATTGACCAATATTGCCAGCCTTGATCCTGCGATTAGGTCGACCGGGCGCAAAGGGTTGACAGGAGCATCTCAAGCCGACAGAGAAATGTGGGATGAAATGACGAATGATTGGAGTCGCTTTGCCGAAGAGATTGCACGAACTGAACATGCCCTCGCTAGCGGTCCAATCCTCGACGATTCTCAAGAGGCATCTTCAGATGCTTCGACGAGTTACCTAGGGGGAACAAGAAGTGCGCTGATAGAGGCCCGATTAGGCCAAGGCTTCTTCCGGGCCGCCGTCCTAAGTTCCTACGAATACAAGTGCTGCATATCAGGAATCGCTATTCCTGAACTGCTTGTCGCTAGCCATATTGTCCCGTGGAAAACCGACGTAGGCAACCGTCTTAATCCGAGAAATGGGCTATGTCTTTCTTCTATTCACGATCGCGCATTTGACCTCGGTCTGATCACAATCTCACCTGATTTTCGCCTCATGCTATCTAAACGAATGCGAATGATTAAGCCAAATCCTTATCTTCGTCATACTTTTCACGACTACGCCGATAAAGCAATAAGTCTTCCGGAAAAATTCTCTCCCGATCCGGAATTTCTGAGATTTCACCGTGAGATAATATTTGTTGAGGGGGCGCGTCATCATGAACATTGAGTTCCGTTACATGTATCGAGACATGGGCAACTTCAAGAACTATGGTGAGGTCGTATTCGGGAACCGACTAAGCCGTAACCCAGAGGAAATCCGCGAGCAGATATTCCGCTTCTTGGGTTCTGACTATATCTTCAAAGCATCCGACCTGAGAATACCTGACCTGTTTTTTAAGAATTTCCCATACGACCCTGAACTTGACCACGAAATGCATGAGTTCTTTGAGGTATCAGAAACAGAACTTCCTGCCAGTGACGCCATCCAAAGAGATGTTGCAGACCTACTACTTGACATGGAGAAACATAGTATTTATTGGTAAGCGTTGATTTCAATAAATGTGATGTCGGACGTATCCAACTACAGGGCGACACGTAACTATTGCGCTTGGCTGAATGATGTACATTCCCTCAGCGCAGGCACAACATAGAATGGCAGTGCGATCTGACGATTCTCCCAGCGCGAGATGGTTTTTCGATTCACGTCCAGCTTCTGTGCAAGCACACGCTGGGTGAAATGCTTCCTGGCCTTCATTAGAAGGTTCAAAGGCTCTGGTCGGAATGGCAGTGTCTCTCGGGGCATCTAAGAGGACATTATGTCCCCATTTTGTCCCCTTGGCAAGTAATAAGTTCTTTTAATTTCTTTGCAGGACGACGTACTCCCATTTGTGGTCAACTCGGAATATCGCCGCCCGTTTTGGGGATTGGTCCCGATACCCCCCTGCATTCACCGATCCGATGTCCCTCCAAACCCGCAATCTGTACACGAAATGTGTACAAAATGCGCGCAAAAAGGCATCAAAAATGGCCTAAAAACACCTTATTTCTCCTTGTTTTGTTCAAATCGGAAGACCTCCAGGCGTCCATTCATCATGGTTCTCTCCATCCCCTGGCCGACTTTCTCTCGAATTGCTAGGCAATCGGGGTCTTTGTCGTACTCCAGACCGACACATCAGTCCGCCCACAGGCCGACTTCTCAATTTCCACCTAGTCCCCAGTCCCTATTCCCTAGTCCCTAGTCCCTGCTTCTAACCCCTTTCCCTTGACCACGATCGAGTACCAATTTGGTATCCCCTTGCCCTGCCCAGCGCGACACCCCCCGTGACATGCTGCCTTGAATCGCGATACCCTGTAAACTACCCGTGCAAGTCGCGGATCAAGGAGTATTTGTACCCCTATGCCGATACAAACCACCTCGAAGATCTGGCACAACGGAAACCTCATTCCCTGGGAAAGCGCCACCCTCCACGTGATGAGCCACGTCATCCATTACGGCTCAAGTGTTTTTGAGGGAATCCGCTGCTACGGCCAGCCCCACGGCTCGGCCGTCTTCCGGCTACCGGAGCACATGCAGCGGCTGCTGGACTCGGCCAAGATCTACCGCATGGAGCTGCCCTTCACCCTGGAAGAGCTCTGCGCTGGCGTGGTCGATGTGATTGAAGCCAACGGCGTTACGCCCTGTTACATTCGCCCCATCGCGCTGCGCGGCTACGGCGAAATCGGCGTCAGCCCAAAGGGTTCGCCCGTGGAGGTTTACATCGCCAACTTCCCCTGGGGCAAGTACATCCCCGGCCACGGCGGCGCGGATATCTGCATCTCCAGTTGGAACCGCCTGGCCCCCAACACCATGCCTTCCCTCGCCAAGGCTGGCGCCAACTATATGAATTCACAGCTCATGCACATGGAAGCCGAGATCAACGGCTACCAGGAAAGCATCGCCCTGGACGTGAACGGCCTAGTCAGCGAAGGCTCCGGCGAGAACGTGTTCATCGTCCGCAACGGCGTGCTCTACACCCCACCCCTGGCCAACTCCGCCCTCTCCGGCATCACCCGCGACAGCGTGCTCACCATCGCCCGCCACCTGGGCCTTGCGGTAACCGAGCAGGCGCTCCCCCGCGAACTCCTCTACATCGCCGACGAAGTCTTCTTCACCGGCACCGCCGCCGAGGTCTCCCCCATCCGTTCTATTGACCGGATAGTCATCGGCGACGGCAAGCCCGGCGAAATCACGAAAAAAATCGCCGACGAATTCTTCGGCATCGCCAACGGCCTCAAACCCGACCGCTTCGGCTGGCTAACCCCCGTAAAAGTCAGCGCCAGCGAGCCGGTGACCGTGTAGCCCACCTCGCTGCAGCCACACAACTGCAAGCACAGAACATCGGGCATTCCGCGCAAGTGGAATGTCCGATGTGTTCCACGAGACCAGCCTTGTGTCCCGGCACGGTTTCGTTGGCTGTGGAAAGAACCATTTCGGAGAAGCGTATGGGCTTTGCCCGGGCGGGTTACAACCGATATCCGTCATGCCATTTTGAAACACGCTCTACTCGGAACGAAGCACAGAAACCAAATCCGTTCGTGCCGCATTCGCCGCAGGTATCGTGCTTGCAAGCAGCGCTACCGCCGTCATCAGCGCCCACGCGAGCGAGAAAGAAAGCGGATCGTGGGGTGTCACGCCAACCAGCAAACTCGACAGCAGCCTGCTCAGAGCAAGCGCGGCGCCAACTCCCAGAATCCCACCTACTGCGATCAGCCGCGCTGCTTCCGTCACGACCAGCCGGAGCAATCCGCTGCGTGAGGCGCCGAGAGCCAGGCGGATGCCCATCTCGCGCATGCGCTGCGTAACCGAGTAGGAAAAGACTCCGTAGACGCCTACCGCGCACAGAACCCCGGCGAGCACTGCAAAACAGGCGAGCAACATCATGATTAATCGCCGCTGCGCAACAGCCTCCGACACCCGCCGATCCATGGTTTCGATATCGAAGACAGGCTGCTCGGGGTCAACTGCGGCTACAGCTTCGCGCAGGGCATTGGCAAGCGCCACGGGACTGCCTGCGGTGCGCACCGCGATGCTGACTGAAGGTTGCGGCACCTGCGCCATGGGTACGATCATCTCGGGTTGCACGTCCTGCTCCAGGCCGCCGTGCCGGACGTCTTCGGCAACTCCGACGATCGTTATAGCTGGTTGCTCGGAACCCCGGGCCATCGAGTGGAATCGTTTGCCCAAGGCGTCACCCGCGAAAAAGCGATTCGCGAAGGCTCGATTCACCACGGCCACTGGAGCCGACTGGGCCGTATCGGAAAGATTGAACGGTCGCCCCTGGAAGATCGGTGTGCCGAGGGTGCGGAAGTAATCCGGAGTGACGCTGACAACCGATACCACGGGCCGCATTCCCACGGGCGGAGCAGGAACGCCTTCAAACGTGATGGCGCTACCTAGGTCGTACGGTTGAATGGGGAGCGCGCTGGATGCGGCCACAGCGGTGACGCCCGGGAGCGCGGAGAGTCTTGGCAACAACCGGTCTACAAAGGCCTCCCTGCGTTCGGCTGTCGAATAGCGGGATGAGTTCAGGAGCGTAACCGCGGTGAGCGTGTTGCGCGGGTCGAAGCCGGAATCATAATGGAGAACGTTGACGAAGCTGCGGACCAGAAGGCCGGCGGATGCCAAAAGTACAACCGCCAGTGCGACTTCCGCCAGCAGCAACGAATGCCGCAGAAACCGCTGCTCGCGTCCTGATGTAACGCGAAGGGCGGCTGACTGCAACGTACTCCTCAGATCAGTGCGAGTTCCACCGAGTGCCGGCACGAGTCCAGACAGTACAGTCGTCAGGAACGCAACACCCGCCGTAAAGGCAAGAACCCAGCCATCGACTTCAATCGCAGAAGTGAGTTTGCCAAAGGGCAAGCGCAGCATCTGAGCAACCTCGGAGTAAAGGGCGGCCTGGGGCGTTTCAGGTATCTGGAGGCGCCGGATCAGGGACGTGAACACACAGGCTATCAGGAGCCCCAAAGCCGCGGAGAAGAGCGAGAGGATCAGGCTCTCGATAAGGAACTGCCTAACCAGGCGCATGCGGGATGCGCCCAGAGCGCCTCGCACTGCAGTCTCGTGCTGCCTTTGCGCCGCGCGCGCCAGCTGCAGATTTGCGACATTGGCGCAGGCGATCAGGAGCACCAGCCCTACCGAAGCAAGCAGGATGAGGAGCGGCTTGCGATTGTCGCCTACAATATGACGCTGCAGCGGCTCGACAGCCGCCTCTTGCCCTTGCGCCATATGCGCAAAGCCCGCGGGATAGTTCTGTGTGCGAGCCAGAAAAAATGACAGCATCTCCGACTGCGCCTGTTGCGCGCTCACTCCGAGGCGCAGCCGGCCAATCACGGCTAGGAGAAAAACGCGTCTGTCCGTCACGCTCGCCGTAGATTCCAGACCGAGGGGCGTATAGATATCAGGCTCCAGCTGGACGTCGGGAAAGCGAAAGCGCGGAGCCAACACACCAATCACCGTCTGTTCCACGCCATCCAGAACCACCGCCCTGCCCGCAATACGGGGATCTGCGTGAAACTGGCCGCGCCACAGCCGGTTGCTCAATACCACTACATTCGATCCACCCGCCTTGTCCTCGTCGTCGGAAAACGTCCGGCCAATCTGCGCCGCCGCGCCCAGCATAGGCAGAAAGTTAGCCGTCACGTTCGCACGGATAATCCGTGCAGGCTCCCCAGCGCCGGTCAGGTTGCCGTCGAGGTAGGTGTACGCGGCGAGTTGCACAAAGGATTTGCTCTCGGCCCGCGCGGCAACAAAGTTAGGGGACATCACTCGGTCCATATGAATCTTGGGCCAATTATTCGACACCCACATCAGGGTGTTTGCATCCGAATATGGCAGCGGCCTTAGCAGTAGCGAGTTCACCGCGGAGAAGATGGTCGAGGTCGCCCCGATGCCCAGCACCAGCGTGGCAATCGCCGTGACGGTAAAGACCGGATTGCGCCGGAAGCCGCGCACCGCATAGCGCACGTCCTGCATCACGGTCCCCAGCCACCACTCGGGCCGCTGCTCGTGGCACTGCTCGCGTGTGCGTTCGATGCCGCCGAACTCGATCAGCGCCTGCCTTCGCGCTTCGTCAGCCGCCATCCCTCCAGCAATCTTCTCCTCCGTCGCCCGCTCCAGGTGAAAGCGCAGTTCCTCGTCCAGCTCGGCCCTGGGCTGGCGCGGCCACAACGCATGGCAGACGAAAAAGCGCAATCGGCTCAGCAGTTCCCTCATTATGACGCTGCCTCCGGAATCCTTCCCAAGACAAGCCCGATGGCCGCCGACAGCCGATCCCAGCTCTCCAACTCCGTCTCCAACCGCCTCCGGCCCGTCGCGGTCAGCGAGTAGAACTTCGCCCGCCGGTTGTTCTCGCTGATTCCCCAATCGGAGCGAATCCATCCCTTGTACTCCAGCCGGTAAAGCGCCGGGTAAAGCGATCCCTGGCCGATCTGCAACGCATTCTTAGACACTTGCTGGATGCGCTGCGCCACGCCCCAGCCGTGCATCGGTCCCAGAGCCAGCGTCCGCAAAATCAGCAAATCCAGAGTTCCCTGCAACAGGTCTGTTGATGGCGGCATTTCGTTCCCCTCGATATTCGACAATAGATTGACTCAGACTCCTGTCGAGTGTCAAGGGAAAAACGCTGTGCAAAACGTCAATTCGGAGATAAGCGGTCTATGGTTTGGCTTCTCAGGCGTCGCGGCCTCCGGCAACACAAGCACACGATTAACACTGTATTGACACGTGCCCCAATCCCGCCGTTGCATCATCCGATCATGAAACCACGGCCGCGCTTTCCGATTGCCCTGCTGACTTTCTTCGCCGCTGTCCTTCTCACGGTTTTTTTGCCAGTCCCGGCGTATGCCCAGGCTTACGCAGGTAAACCGAAGCTGATCGTCGTCGTGGTCATCGATCAGTTCCGCGGCGACTACCTGTACCGCGATCGCGACGAGTTCAAGGGCCGCGGCTTCCGTTTGTTCATGG
>JBEKZR010000067.1:0-12828 GCA_049509715.1 Occallatibacter sp.
TAGAGGTTACGATGGCCGTGGAGGACGGCGCAGTCCTGGACGTTGCTGTTGGCGCCGAGGCGGATGGAGTTCACGTCGCCGCGCAGCACCGCGTTCATCCACACTGAAGAGCGCTCGCCGAGCGTCACGTCGCCGATGACCTGCGCGGAGAGATCGACGTAACAATTAGCTGGAATTTGGGGCAGCCGGCCCTGGTAGCCGCGGATCATCCTGTTGCAACCTCCTCTGGGGCCTGGCCGACCCCTCAACTGAGAGTGTAAAAGAGAAGCCGCGAGCGGCGCCGAAAGGGGAATTCGCGGGGTTTTGCCTGAAGACGGCCACAAACCGGTGCCAAGCCCATTTGGGAACGGATCGCGAATCATTACCAATATCCGGGTATTTACAGTATCCTTGGAGAAGCCCCTTTGGCAGGTTTGGAGGTGGGACTTTTTGGCGGAGGTTCGCATTCAAGAAGGCGAGCCGCTCGAAAATGCGCTGCGCCGCTTCAAGCGGAAGGTACAGCAGGAGGACATCATCAAGGAAGTCAAGCGTCACTCCTACTACCTGAAGCCCGGCGAGAAGAAACGCGTAAAGGCGGCTTTGGCGCGCAAGCGGAATCGCAAGAAGGCTCGTAAAGAGCAGGATTAGCTTTTCAACAAATCGTGACACGCGCCGCCCCCGGCGACCCCCGGTGAATGGGAGCCGCCAGGCAGCCCAGAGTAAGAAAGGGGCGGCCTGTCGCGATTCTTTCTTTCGGCTGAATCGTTCCGCGCGCGGGGTGCGTGGTAATGTTAGTCTAGTCTTCCGATCCCCCAGGCAGACTTGAGTTTTCGCCGCAGAATTTGTTGCGGCCCGGGCCCTTGTTGTTAAAGAAGCACGAAGACAGGGAAGCGGGACCGGCAAGTTTTCGGGGTCAGGGCCGATTTCATCCTATTTCCCTTCTTTGGGGAAGCCGGCCATGGAGTTTACCGACAGGGTTTTGAAGTGCATCGATTGCGGCGCCGAGTTTGTATTCACTGCCGGCGAGCAGCTCTTCTTCCACGACAAGCAGTTCAAAAACGATCCCAAGCATTGCAAGCAGTGCAAGGCCAAGCGCGCCAGCGGAGCCTCCAGGGTGCGCCCGGAGACCCGCACCACCTGTTCGCAATGCGGGGCGGAGACGACGGTTCCCTTCAAGCCCACCCAGGGAAGACCAGTGCTGTGCCGCACCTGCTTCCAGCAGCAAAGGGCGACCGCCCAACCGACGCCCACCCCCGCGGCGGAGCCGAGCCCCGAGCCCAGTCCTGAGCCGGAGTCTATGCCAGAGCAGAACTAAAGAGCAGGTCCCCCTTGAATCCCGACGGGAATCCGGCCGCGCGGACCAGCGTGGCCAGTTGCGCCCAATGGCGCTGGCTGTGAAAGAGCGTATGTGCCAGTACCTTGCGCCGGGAAACGGTCAAACCTTCCGGCGGCAGCCAGGGATACTTCAGCGTCTGTGTCTCATCCCAGTTTTGAGCCGGGTCGTCCAAGAGTGAGCGGAAGATCTGGACGGCTTTGAGGTGCAGGTCAAACAGAGCACCCAGAGGGCCGGCGGGCATATCTTTCCTGTCCGTCAGAGGCAGGCCGGCGATGCGCTGGCTCCAGACCAGCTCAACCCCCCAGATATGACGGACGAACTCCTGCACATTGGCGGATCCGCCGATGCCGCAAGGCAGCTCCAGCAGTGCGGGGTTGGCGTCCAGGTGTGCTTTCCAGAAGTTGGAGGATTCCTGGTTCCAGGCCAGAAGCTCCTCAAGCGAAATTGCAAGACTCATGGCGTTTCCTCTCCAATTGAGAACTGGATGAGGGCAACTGGAGCTCAGATTCGATTTTTCAGCGCGCGATGGCCAATGTCGCGGCGATAGTACATTCCGTCAAAATGAATCTCAGCCATGGCCTCGTAGGCGCGGGCCAGGGCCTCTTCCAGCGAGGCTGCGGCGGCGGTGACGCCAAGCACGCGGCCTCCGGCTGTGATCAATTCGCCGTCCCTCCGCGCGGAGCCGGAGTGGAAGATCTGGACTCCCGGAACGTGGGCGGCGGCGCCCAGGCCGGTGATGGGAAAGCCGGTCTTGTAGCTGCCGGGATAGCCGGAGGAACTGGCGACGACGCAGGCCGAGGCGCCGGGGCTCCAGCGCAGTTCGGTCTCCGCCAGCCGTCCGTCGATGCAGGCTTCCAGCGCCTCCACCAGGTCGCTTTCCAGGCGCAGCAGGATGGCCTGGGTCTCCGGATCGCCGAAGCGGGCGTTGAACTCCAGCATCTCGGGGCCGCGCGCGGTCATCATCAGCCCGCAATAGAGCACGCCCACGAAGGGCGTCTCCTCCTCGGCCATGCCGCGCACCGTGGGCTCGGCGATGTGGTGCAGAATCCACTCCGTCATGCCGGGCTCGATCATGGATTCGGTGGAGTAGACGCCCATGCCGCCGGTGTTGGGGCCGGTGTCGCCCTCCCCGATGCATTTGTGATCCTGGGCGGGAACCAGCGGGACCACGTGCTTGCCGTCGCTCAGGCAGAGGAAGCTGATCTCGTCGCCCGTGAGAAACTCCTCGATAACCACCTGTTGTTCCGCCGCCCCCAGCAGCGCGCCCGTGAACAGTCCCTGCGCGGCCTCCATGGCCGTCTGGCGCGACTCGCAGACGATCACACCCTTGCCCGCGGCCAGCCCGTCGGCCTTCACCACGATAGGCGGATGGAAGATGTGGATGGCTTTCTCCAGTTCGGCCGCGTGGGTGCAGACCACGTAGTTGGCCGTGGGAATGTTGTGCCGCTGCAGGAATCGCTTGGCGAAGCTCTTGCTGGTCTCCAGCATCGCCGCGGCCCGCGTGGGCCCAAAGACGCGCAGCCCGCGCTCCTGAAGCGCATCCACAATGCCCAGCGAGAGCGGCAGCTCCGGCCCCACGATGGTCAGGCCCGGCTGCTCGGCCTCGGCCACGCGAACCATCGCGTCCAGGCTCTTCAGGTCTACCGGAACGCAACGCGCAATCTCGGCGATGCCGCCATTGCCCGGCGCGCACACCACCTCCGTTACCCGCTCGCTCCGTTTCACTGCCCAGGCCAGCGCGTGCTCCCGGCCTCCCGAACCAAAAATCAAGACCTTCATGGCTGCGTTCCTGCTCTTTCTTCTCTTCCCTCAACCTGAAAGGTTATCTGAGCAAACCGGGATGGGGAAGTCAAACCGGGCCAGAGCCGGACGCAGCTTTGAAAGCTCCGTTATAGCGGTTTCACAATTGCTGTACGTCAAGGCCACTGCCGCTGAGTGGCTTTTTCCTCAAGAAAAAGCCACCTTGCTCGATGTCGGCGAGGGCACGTGAATTGTGGAACCGCTCTAACCCTCCAGATGCGCGCGAAAGATGAGGATGCCGACGTAGCGATCCATCCACGCGGCCTTCTCCGGCGCAATCTTTCGCAACTCCTCCGTGACGCCAGGTTCGTCTACCGCCTCGATGCGCAAGCCGGCCGCCGCGATGGCGTTGGCGTAGTCCGAGACGCGCGGCATGGCGTGTTCCAGAAGCACATCTTCCTTCCACGGCGACGAATAACGATACGGCGCGGTCTTCTGGTAGGCGCAGCCGTGGCCCCACCCCTCCATCTCGTTCCTCAGAATCGCGAAACGGAAGGGATGCGGCACTGAAATCACCAGGTCTCCGCCGGGCGCCAGAAGATTGCGGAGCGTCTTGACTGCTTCCCTCAGGTTGGCCGCGTACATGAGCGCCTGAAAGCTGACGATCAGATCGAACTGCCGCGCCGCCACCGCCGGCAGCGCCGTCAGGCCCTCAAAGCCGCCCATCGCAAAGGAGAGGTTCGAGCAGGCAGCGTGGCCCTTCCAGTTGCAGGCGAAGCCTTCACTGGGATCGACGCCGATCACGGATGCTGCGCCATGCTCGGCGAAGAACCGCGCCTTATCGCCCGTGCCGCAGCCTACGTCCAAAACGCGCTTGCCCTCAAATGCGCCGCACATTTTCAGTTGAGCCGGCCATTCGATGAGCTGATCGGCGGAAACCTGCCGGGAAGCCGCGTAGACCTGCGCCAACGAGTCCCAAAACTGCGAGGAGTGAGATTTGGGGCGTTCGTCATGCATGATCTGAGTTTAGACCGTGCAACGATTGGGAAGCCGTGGAGTTCTGCTCGCCTATACTGAGGCGTGGCGCGCCGGCATCCCCGGACGCAGGCCGGCAGGAGGGCCGAGCCATGGTTCAGACTCGGATTAAACCCTACTTTCACGAGGTCGCCGTGAAGGCGCGGCGCGGGGAGCAGCAACGCATCTTCCGGCGCAACCAGGTCTTCGGGATTCTGCTGGTGGCTGCGGCGATCCTGGTTTGGTGGCTCTTTCACACCAATCCCAGGTGGATCTTTCCGCCCGGCTGGTGGCGCCCATGAGCGCACAACCCGCCCCTCTCGCCGTCCTGCTGCTCGGCCCCACAGGCAGCGGCAAGACGGCGCTGGCGCTCGAGCTCGCGCGACGCTTTGGCGGCGAGATCGTCAGTTGCGACGCAGTGGCTGTCTATCGCGGCATGGACCTCGGCTCGGCCAAGCCAACTTTAGAAGAGCGGGCGCGGCTGCCGCATCACCTCATCGACGTGGCCGATCCCGACCAGCCTTTTACCGCGGGCGAATACAGCCGGCGGGCGCGGGCGGCCCTCCGGCAGATTGCCGGCCGCAATCGCCTGCCTATCGTGACCGGCGGAACCGGCCTCTACCTGCGCGCGCTCACTGACGGCCTCTTTGCCGGGCCCCAGAGGCAGCAGAAACTCCGTGTGCGCCTCGAAAGCAGCCGGGCAAAACATAAGGAAAACTGGCTGCACCGGCTGCTCGCGCGGCTGGACCCGCCCTCGGCCCGGCGCATCCATGCCAACGACACGCCCAAGCTGATTCGCGCCATTGAGGTCTGCCTGGCGGCGCGCAAGCCGCTCTCCGAAGTGCTGGGCGACAAGGTGTTGGCCCGCGACCCGCTCACTGGCTTCCGGCTGCTGCGCATCGGCCTCAACCCGCCGCGCCAGCAGCTTTACGAGCGCCTCAATCAACGCTGCGCCGCAATGTTCTCCGCCGGGCTCATCGAGGAGACGCGCGCCCTGCTCGCGCGCTATGGGCCGGTCAAGGCCCTCGACTCCCTCGGCTACCGCCAGGCACTTCGCGTGCTGCGAGAGTCTTGGAGCGTTGAGGACGCAGTAGCATCTGCCCAGCAGGGCCATCGCAACTTCGCCAAGCGTCAGTTGACCTGGTTCCGCCGCGAGCCGGAGATGCACTGGATCGAAGCCTTCGGCGACGAGCCGGAGACTTTGCGCAAAGCAGTGGAACTTATCCGAAACAGCCTGTGAGCGCCGGTTCCACAGTGTGACGGGCCTTAACGCGGAAGCGAAGCCGGGCTGGCGCGCATCCATTAAACTGAACGATGAAATCGGTGCGCTTTTCTCAGTTGCGCCCGGAATGGTGCTTTTCGAGGAAAAAACCTTGGCAGAGACGATCTACGACGTAGCGATCATTGGCGGCGGGCCGGCCGGCTACACGGCGGCCATTCGCGGCGCGGAGTACGGCCTGAAGGTCGCGCTGATCGAGAAGTCCAACGCGCTGGGCGGGACCTGCCTGCACGTGGGTTGCATTCCCACCAAGGCCCTGCTCTTCAACGCCGAGATCTGGGACCACCTGAAGCACGCCTCTGAGTTCGGCATCGAGGGGATCGGCGCGCCTACGCTCAACTGGGCCGCCGTGCAGAAGCGCAAGAATGCCATCATCGCCAGGCACGTCAAGGGCCTGGACTTCCTGATGAAGAAACACAAGATCGCTGTCATCGCCGGCTCTGGCCGCCTGACCGGACCGGCGCTTGACGGTGTGCATTCCATCGAGGTGACTGCGGCGGCGGACGGCGGCGCGGCCGGTGAAGTGAGCCGGGTAAGGGCAAAGAACGTGATCCTGGCGACGGGCTCCGAGGCCAAGATGCTGCCCGGCCTACAACCCGACGACCGCATCTTAACCAACATCGAAATCCTGGCCATCGATCAGCCGCCCAAGTCGCTCATCGTCATCGGCGCGGGCGCGGTGGGCGTGGAGTTCGGCTCGCTCTTTCGCAGCTTCGGCACGGAGGTCACCATCGTCGAGTTTCTGCCGCGCATGGTTCCCGTCGAGGACGAGGAGATTTCGAAGGAGTTGACGCGGCTCTTCAAGAAGCGCGGCATCGAGGTGAACACCGGCGCCAAAGTCGAGAAAGTCGAAAAAACCGAAGCCGGCGTGAAGGTGAGTTATATCGATCAGAACGGAAACCCAAAAACGAAAGAGAGCGAGAAGCTCCTGGTAGCGGTGGGCCGCTCGCCGCGGACCGACGGCGTGGGCGTGGAGAAGACGAAGATCGAACTGGACCGTGGCTTCATCAAGGTCAACGAGGCGCAGGAGACCGTCGAGCCGGGTATTTTTGCCATCGGCGACATTGTGGCCGGGCTGCCGCAACTGGCCCACGTGGGCGCGATGAGCGGCATGGTAGCCGTAGCCAAAATCGCCGGGCGCGCGTTTCGCCCGGTGCGCCGCGACCGCATTCCCGGCTGCACCTACACCGAGCCGCAAATCGGGTCGGTTGGCTTGACGGAGGCGCAGGCCAGGGAAAAGGGCTACCAAGTCAAGGTGGGCAAGTTCCCCTTCGCGGGCAACTCCAAGGCCACCATTCTTGGCAGCCACGATGGCTTTGTGAAGATCGTCTCCGACGCGAAATATGGCGAGATTCTCGGCGTCCACATCATCGGTCCGCAGGCCACGGAGCTGATTGCCGAGGCCGTCGCGGTGATGGATCTGGAAGGCACGGTGGAGGAGATGATGTTTACCATCCACGCCCACCCCACTCTGGCCGAATCGCTGCTCGACGCCTACGCCGCCGTCGAAGGCATGGCGATCAACGCGTAAGCTGATGCTTCAAGGCCAGCCTCGCTGTGCGGTGCCGGCCTCTCGTTGCCACTTTGCGTTTAGAGGAAATTCCTCGCTACAGCTCCGTTGATTGCCCCACCACCAGCGCCTTGGCTTTGGCGATGAAATCGGCCAGCGGCATCGACCCCTGGTCGCCTTTGCCGCGTGTTCGCACGCTGACTGACCCGGCCGCCTCTTCCTTGTCGCCAAAAACGAGAATATAGGGCGTCTTCTGGTTGGCGAAGTCGCGAATCTTGCCGTTCATCTTCTCGTTGCGGATGTCGGTCTCAACGCGCAGGCCCGCGGCTTTCAACTCGGCCTCGACCTTTTGCGCGTATGCGTGGTGCCGCTCGCTGATGGGAACAAGACCGATTTGCACCGGCGTCAGCCACAGCGGGAAGGCTCCGGCGTAGTGCTCGATGAGCACCCCGAAGAAGCGCTCGACGGAGCCGAAGAGGGCGCGGTGGACCATCACCGGCTGATGGCGCTCGCCATCCTCGCCCACGTATTCCAGCTCAAAGCGCGCCGGCAGGTTGAAGTCGAACTGCACGGTGGACAACTGCCACAGGCGGCCCAGCACGTCCACAAGCTTGACGTCGATCTTAGGTCCGTAGAAGGCGGCTTCGCCGGAGATGGTCTTGTAATGAATGCCCTTCCGGCTCAGCGCTCTCTGCAGGCTGCCCACTGCAAGGTTCCAGTTTTCGTCGGAGCCGGCGTAGTGGGCGCGGTCGTTCGGATCCCACGTGGACAGTTCGACCTTGAACTCGGCAAAGCCGAAGGTCTTCAGCACCGCCTCGGCAAAGTCGATGCAGGCGACGACCTCGTCCTCAATCTGGCCGGGAGTGCAGAAGATGTGCGCGTCGTCCTGCGTAAAGCCGCGCACGCGCAGCAGCCCATGCATGGTGCCCGAGCGCTCGTAGCGGTAGACGTTGCCTAACTCGGCCAGCCGCACGGGGAGGTCGCGATAACTCTTGGGCGAGTTCTTGTAAATAAGAATATGTCCGGGGCAGTTCATCGGCTTCAGCCGGTACTCGGCATCATCCAGTTCCATCGGTGTGTACATATTGCCCGCGTAAAAACCCTCATGGCCGCTGATCTTCCACAGTTCGCGGCGCATCACGTGGGGCGTAAAAACCAGCGAGTAGCCGCGCCGCAAACACTCCTCGCGCATCCAGTCCTCCATCACCTTGCGGACGATGCCGCCCTTGGGATGCCAGAAGATAAGTCCCGCGCCGGCCAGCTCTTGAATGCTGAACAGGTCCAGTTGCTTGCCCAACAGGCGATGGTCGCGCTTGGCCGCCTCTTCCAGGCGCGCGAAGTGGGCATCCAATTCTTTTTTCGAGAAAAACGCCGTGCCGTAGATGCGCTGCAACTGCGGATTCTTCTCGTCGCCCAGCCAGTAAGCGCCGGCCAGGCTGGTCACCTTGACGGCCTTGACGCGGCCAGTCGAGGGCACGTGCGGCCCGCGGCAAAAATCGACGAACTTGCCGTTGCGGTAGAAACTGACCTCCTCGCCGGGCGCGGTGAACTTGGTCACGAAGTGGGTCTTCATGAAATCGCCGTCGCGCTGAAATTCGGCGAGCGCCTGCTCGCGGGGCTCAAACTCGTGCAGGAAAGGCTCGTCGCGCGCCACCACCTCAGCCATTTTTGCCTCGATGGCTACCAGGTCCTCGGGCGTGAAGGGCTTCTCTCGATAGAAGTCGTAAAAGAAGCCGGCGTCGGTAGCCGGACCGTGGCCCAGCTTAGTCTCCGGAAAGAGCTCCAGCACGGCCGTGGCCAACACGTGCGCGGCAGAGTGGCGCAGCACCTTGAGCGCCTCGGGGTCCGTCTCTTTAATCAGCTCCAGGCGCGTATCCGCAGTCAGCGGCGTCGCCAGGTCCACCAGGCGCGACGCGGCGGCGTCTTCCGCGGCATACATGGACGCCTCCGAGGCGTGCTCATCATCGGCGGGGCCTTGCTTCACGGCAGCGCCGACCGGCGTCAGGCGCGCCGCCACGGCGGCCGCGGCCAGCCGCGGCGAAATCGAGTTGGCAATCTCCAGGGGCGTGGTGCCTGCGGGCACTTCGCGAACGGCCCCGTCGGGCAGGTGTACGGCAATCATTTGCAAGCTCATCGTAGTTGGAGTCCTTCGATTTTTCGCCATGAAGAATCTGCGCAACTCATTAGAATAGTTGTCGCAGCCTCTTAAAGTCGAGCAAGTGAAGCCACATAATCGCGGAATGGTGCCATCCTGATTCTTGATGAGTCTT
This sequence comes from Occallatibacter sp., assembly GCA_049509715.1. Classification (GTDB taxonomy): domain Bacteria; phylum Acidobacteriota; class Terriglobia; order Terriglobales; family Acidobacteriaceae; genus Telmatobacter. Next base: position 9,129 of record JBEKZR010000067.1, read on the forward strand.
TCTCCCTCAAGCGGAATCACTTCACATGCAGTGACAAGGAAGTGCGATATGCGCTGGATTTCGTTGATTATCTGGATTGGAATTTGCTTTGCCGTGGCCGGAGTAAGCGGGCGCTGGACGGCGAGTGAGATCCCGGGATGGTACCGCACTCTGGTGAGGCCGGCCATCGCACCGCCCAACTGGCTCTTCGGCCCGGTCTGGACGCTGCTCTACGCGCTGATGGCCGTGGCCGTCTGGCGGGTCTGGGAGTCGGCTCCCTCGCCCTTGCGCTCCTGGGGGCTGGCGCTCTTCCTGGTCCAACTGGGCTTGAACTTTGCCTGGCCGCTCATTTTCTTTCGCTATCACGCCATCGGCGCCGCTTTGGCGGAAATCCTCGCGCTGTGGGTGGCCATCGGAGCCACCACTCTGGTCTTCCATCATGTGGAGCCCCTTGCGGCCTGGCTCATGGCGCCTTACTGGGCCTGGGTCAGTTTTGCCTCGGTGCTGAACGGCGCCTTCTGGCGGCTCAACTAAGAGGGCGCCGGCTCTCGCAAGCTACTTCTCCGCCTTCTCCTCGTGGTACTCCATCTCCGTGTTGATGGCCCAGATGTTCTCCTTGGTCATAACTCCGTTGACGATGTTTTCCACGGCGGTCATGGCGGTCAGCATGGAGTGGTCCTGGTTGTTGTATTTGTGCATGCCGTTGCGGCCTACCAGGAAGAGGTTCTCTATGCGGTCGGTGTAGTTGCGGATCGCGTCGAAGCGGTCGTAGCTGCCAAAGTACGCCGGATAGGTCTTGGGAACATGAACGACGTGGGAGTCTTCGACATCCTCCGCCTTGAGAATGCCGATCTTGGCCACTTCGCCGATGGCCAGCCTGGTCATCTCCTCATCGGAAAGTCTCCACAGCGGGTCGGTGTCGTTGCAAAAGTATTCCAGGCCGATCCAGACTTTGCCGGGGTCGGCCACCAGCCAGGGGCTCCAGTTGTTGAATATCTGGAGACGGCCGACGGCCACATCGGGCTCCTGAATGTAGATCCAGTTGTCTTTGAGTGGAGAGCCTCCCTTTTCCGTGACGGCAAGCCTGGACGCAAGCAGGCCGACAGTGATGAAGTCGCGATACATGAGGCCTTCGGCTACCTCGGCAACCTCTGCAGGGACAGGCGCGGAGAGGCCGCGCACAAGATCGCGGACCGGCATGGTGGAGAAGAAGTAGTCGCCGGCAAAGGCCGTGCGTACACCGGCCCCATTGATGCCTTCGACGGAAACGACCCTGTTGCCCTCCACATAGATGCGGTCGATCTGGATGCCTAAGTGGATCTCGCCGCCCGCGCCACGGACAAGATCGGCCGCATGTTCCCAAAGCTGGCCGGGGCCCAGCTTGGGGTAGAGGAACTTCTCGATCAGCGAAGTTTCAGTCTTCTTTTGAGCGATGTCGCCGGAGTGTCTGGGGCCCAAGATCTTCTTGAGGAAGTGCGCCACCACGCCCTTGAGCGACAATCCCTTGATGCGCTGCGCGCCCCATTCGGCGCTGATCTTGTTGCACGGCACGCCCCAAACCTTCTCGGTATACGACTTGAAAAACGTCAGGTAAAGTTGTTTGCCAAAGCGGTTGATGATGAAATCCTCGAGCGAGCGCTCCTGGCGCCGGGGCAGCAGCGCCGAGCGCATGTAACTCACGCCGCAACGAAAGGTACGGACAATGCCCAGATTCCTGAAGGTTGCCGCGGTCAGGCTGATGGGATAGTCGAAGAAGCGGCGCAGGAAATAGATGCGGCTCTTGCGCTGGCGGACCAGCATGACCAGGTCCTCGGTTTGCGGATCGTGCGCCCCGGTGGCCGCGGGCAGATCGCGTTGCTGGCCCTGGTAGCGAAACTGGCCGTCCTCGCTTGTGCCCGTCTCAACCGGCATCAGGTCCAGCCACCAGCGCATGACGCGGTCTGACTTGGAAAAGAAGCGGTGGCCGCCGATGTCCATGCGATTGCCCTTGTAGCGGATGGTGCAAGAGATGCCGCCGATCCGCTGACTGGCCTCGATCAGGATGGGTTTGATGCCCGAGCGCCGTTGTAGTTCGATCGCGGCAGTCAGTCCGGCAGGGCCCGCTCCGATGATGATCGCTGTGCCTTGTTTCATGCGCTGAATTGATTCCTTGCTTTCTCTTCGCTTGCGTCGCAAACAGCGGCGGCTGCCGGCCGTCTGCCCAAAGCCCTCACAGGTCGCCCTGTGGCGGCTCTTGACGCGGCATATCCTTGCTGCCTGACTGAGGCATATGATAGAAACTCCCCTTCAGGCTGCAGAGCAGATTATAGCGGAGTATGTAATATGCCGCTGCGATCCCGTCCCATGCGGTTATCTTCTTGCCTTCTTCGTAGGTGCGTCCATAGTAACTGATCGGCGTTTCGTAGATGGCGCACTTTAGTTTGGCCACCTTGGCGGTAACCTCAATTTCAAAACCAAACCCGCTCGAATGAATCTTCATCTGCCGGATAATATCGCCCCGGAAAGCCTTGTAACACGTTTCCACGTCGGTAAGATTGATGTTGGTCGCCAGGTTCGATAAGAAAGTAAGAAGTTTATTGCCCAGGTAATGATTGAAATACAAGACACGCGTGGCTTTCCTCACCAGAAAGCGGGAGCCGAAAACGACGTCCGCGTTCCCATTGAGAATCGGAGCGATCACTGCGGGAATCTCCTGGGGATCGTACTCGAGATCGGCGTCCTGAACGATAACAACCTCGCCTCGCGTAAGGCGAAAGCCGGTCTTGAGCGCTTCTGTCTTCCCCCGGTTTCTGTCATGCCGCGCCGCCTGAATCTCGCCGTGTTCCGAGCTCAACCTCTCAAGAATCTCCGGTGTTTTATCGGTTGAGCAATCATCGACGATCACGATCTCAAGCAACTGCGGCAGCTCGAGCAGCTTGTCCACAATTGTGGCCAGCGTATGTTCCTCGTTGTAAACGGGAACGACTACGGATAAGCATCTCTCTTGCATAAGCTCTTCTCCGTTCACGCGGTTGATGTAAGTATCGTTCAGAAAGCTATGCGCCTGCAGCCGCCTGAGCAATGAGTTGCTCCGCCACGGAAATGTTGCCGGCACATCTTCAACCCCGGGGCGCTCTGGTGTTCGTTAACTGAAGACCATACCATTGGCGGATTACTCTTGTCCAAGACAGCTTTCAAGAAGGAATTATATGCTTGGCCGCCTGGCGACCGGCCGGCTCCGCGCCCTCGTGTATGATCTTTGTCATCATCGATTTTGATCGATGGCTGGACTCTCAAACCACTCCCCGGAGAGAAGTCAGCTAGAGGCTCAAGATGACAAGAGCGCGGCTCGATGGCCTGTATTTGCTGCTGCTGGGGAGCCTGGTGTTTCTCTTGCTGGGCGTCGCCATGGAGAACGCCGCTCCCGCCCCATTGGCGGATTTCAAGGCGCTTTACTATCCTGCGCGATGCCTTATTCAACATGCTGACCCGTACATGGAAGGTGAAGTACTGCGCATCTATCGGGCGGAGGGGGGAGACCGCCCATCGGATGCCGCGAAGATTCGCCAGATTGCGACGCAGAATGTATACCCGCCAACCGCATTTTCTTTAACGGTTCCCTTCGCCATGCTGCCCTGGGGGCCTGCGCACATGCTTTGGACAACGCTCACCCTTGGCAGCCTCGTCTTTGCCTCGTTTCTGATTTGGAATCTCGGGGCAAATTACGCGCCAGTCCTCTCCG
>JBEKZR010000068.1:0-12755 GCA_049509715.1 Occallatibacter sp.
GCGCCCTTCACCACCTTTGGCATCGGCGGCCCTGCGCGCTGGTTTGTGGAGGCCGCCAGCGAAGACGATCTCGTTGCGGCGGCGGCATGGGCGCGGGAGCGCGGAGTGGCGCTGTTTGTATTGGGCGGCGGCAGCAACCTGCTGGTCTCCGACGCCGGATTCGATGGCCTCGTGCTGCGGGTGGGACTGCGCGGCATCGCTGTGGCGGAACGGACGGGGGATTCAGGCCAGAGGATCTATCACGCCGCTGCGGGCGAAGATTGGGACCGCTTCGTGCAGCGAACCGTGCAGGACAACTGCGCGGGCGTAGAGTGCCTGGCAGGCATTCCGGGCACAGTGGGCGGGACTCCGGTGCAGAATGTCGGCGCTTATGGGCAGGAGGTGGCTTCGTCCGTCGAGCGGGTGCGCGCATTCGATCTGAAGGAGCGGATTTTCGTCGAGTTTGCGGCGGCGGAGTGCGGTTTTGCCTACCGCCGCAGCCGCTTCAACTCGGCCGATCGAGGGCGATACATCGTGACCCGCGTGGACTACCGGCTCACGTCTGGCGGCGCGCCTACGTTGCGTTATGCGGAGCTCGAACGCGCGCTTGCGCCCATGCGCTCAGAGGGCAGGGAAGTGAACCTTGCCGAGGTTGCAGCTCAGGTGCGGCGCCTTCGACAGTCGAAGGGGATGCTGCTGGTCGAAGGCGATCCCGACTGCCAAAGCGCAGGCAGCTTCTTCAAGAATCCGGTGGTCACAGAAGTGCAGGTGCGCCGCATCGCGGAGTGCAGCGCAAACGAGCCGCCGCGCTTTCCCGCAGGAGCGGGGCCTGAGAGTATGGGCCGGGTCAAGGTGCCCGCCGCGTGGCTGATCGAACAGTCGGGCTTTTCCAAAGGCTACGCGCTGGGCGCGGCAGGCATCTCCTTGCGGCACACGCTGGCGCTCATCAACCGCGGCGGTGCGAGCGCGGCAGAGATTCTCACTCTCGCCAACCAAATCTCCGCCGCTGTCGAAGCCCGCTTCGATATTCAGCTAGAGATGGAGCCGGTGCTGGTGGGGTTTTAACTTGCGGCTATAGAATAATCTGTAGCTCAACAGTGGTTCAGGCACTGTGGTGGAGTAAATGTGAACGTTCCATCTCTGGCTCGATTCTTCCGGCAGCAAATCACTTACATCGCCATCGCCGCGATCGTTGGCGCCATTTTCTGGGCCAGCGGACAGCAGATCAATCCCGTGAGGGTCATCGTCTACTCTCTTTGCATTGGGAATCTTCTCAACTCCGCGATATACCGGTTGGAGTTCCTTTATTCGGATAGGCCATTTCCTTACAACTGGCTGATTTTTCTGCTTGTCTTGCTTGCACTGACGGTCCCTGTTTACCTCATTACGGCCGTAGTTGTGTGGTTGATCGCTTCACCGGTTCCGGAGACGCTTTCTCATCTCATGCGAACAGGATGGAGGTTGCCATTCCTGGTCACCTTCGTCTTCGGTTTTCTCTCCTTTCTGTACCACACCACGAAAGAGCGGCTTGTGAGGCGCAACGTCGAGCTTCAGCAATCAGTTGAGCGCGGCACGGCGCAGCTTGAAATGCAAGAGCAGGAATTGGAGCGTGCCCGGGAGATACAGCAGTCGCTGTTGCCAAAGAACATACCTCAGCTTTCCGGATTCGAGGTGGCTGGAGCATGGCAACCAGCGAGGAGTGTGAGCGGGGATTACTACGATGTGCTCCAACTCGGCGGCCACAGGCTTGGAATCTGCATTGCCGACGTGGTCGGAAAAGGCGTCTCTGCTGCTCTGCTGATGGCCAATGTGCAGGCCGCGGTACGCGCGTTTGCCAGCAGCTCGGAGAGCCCCGCCCAGGTTTGCGGCAAGGTCAATCGGCTTTTGTGCGAGAACATTGCGAGAGGGAAGTTCGTGACCTTTCTTTATGGAATCCTCGATGGCGATGCGCGCACCTTTCAGTACTGCAACGCCGGGCATCTTTACCCCATCCTGGCATCGGGAGGTTCCGTCCGGACGCTTGAGCAAGGCGGCGCGGTGCTGGGCGTTTTCCCGGCCTGGACATACGAGGACTCGAAAATAGAGTTAAAGGCAGGGGACCGCTTGCTCCTGTTCACCGACGGCATCACGGAAGCGTCGGATGCAAACGATCAGGAATTCGATGAAACGAGAATCGCAAGCTTTGCGAAAGCCAATAGCGCGCTCTCCGCAAGCGAGTTGAATAGCCGGCTGCTGGCGCAGGTCACCGCCTTTTGCGGCGCCCAATTCCGGGATGACGCAACTCTGCTTGTGATTGCCGCAAATTAGGCGTTCCCGATTCGCTCAAGCAGCTGTTGCCACTCCGCTGCATTCGCATGGGACAAGCGGCCTACGGGCTGGGTTACTCGCGAACGAATATTCCCATCCAGAACTCCTTGCCCGCCGGAAGCGAGCGTCGAGCCTCGTATATGAGCCGGAATGCGCGTTCTTCAAGTGTTTCCCGGAGCCACACGGGATCGATCAAGGAGAAGTGGGGAGCTAACTTCTGAATCGAAGCAAACCCGCCTCTGCCTACATCCTGCCCGGCTTTCGCAGGCAGTTGCAGCACGATCGAGAGAGCGCCGCCGTCCGCGACCAGAGAGATTGCGTTGTCCAGACAGCGGCCAACTTCCGCGTGCTCGAGCACCAGGGCTGCATGGACCAGTTGCACGGGCTGCATTTCAATAACTTGTTCAGCCAGATCGATGCAATGAAGCTCCAGTCCAGTTACATGGGAGTAACGCCGGCGGACGGCATCCAGATACAGCGGGTTGACATCCAGTCCCACCACGCGCGCGGTCATCTTGTTGTCGACGCGCTCCAGTCCATTTCCGCCCGCGACTCCGAGGACGGCGACGGAAGCAGGATGGCGGAATGCGATTGCCTCCGCGAACAGATCCGACAAAGCCCCCAACTGCTGAACTTCGGCCGACGTCATGTGCCCCTCGTAGTCGGTGAGGGGTATATCGAGCCATGGATTCGACATGTTTCAATCAGGTGAGGCAAAAATCGCCGTACGCTGGTAGGCTAACACCAGGCATGAACGACAGTTTGCACCAATTACGTTGTTTCGGATGCAGGGCGCGGGTCACGGGCGCGGAAGCGAAGCCGGACTTCCGTTGCGCCCTGTGCGGCGACCTTTTTGAAGTGGAGTATCCGGGCTGGAGCCAGCGCAAAGGGCCTGATCGGCCCAACCCCGGCGCGCTAAAGTGGCTGTGGCGGGAACGGCGCTGCTCGTCAGAGGAACTGGACCACTCCGGCGTCTGGCGATTCCGCGAGCTGCTGCCGATTCTGGACAGCTTTGACAACATCGTGACTTTGCGCGAGGGCAATACGCCCCTCTACCATCTGCCCCGCGCCTCCAAGGCCCTGGGAATCGACCAGCTCTTCGCCAAACATCAGGGAATGAACCCGACAGGTTCCTTCAAAGACACGGGCATGACCGCGGCGATGAGCGTGGCCAAGGAGCGCGGCTTCGAGTGGGTGGCCTGCGCGTCCACAGGCAATACATCCGCCGCAATGGCCGCCTATGCCGCCCGCGCCGGACTGCGCAGCCTGGTGGTGATTCCCGAGGGGAAGATCGCCTGGGGCAAGCTGTCACAGGCCATGGACTACGGGGCCGTCACCTGCCAGTTGAAGGCCGATTTTGACGGCTGCCTGCGCTTGCTGACGCAGATTGTGAACGAAGCGCCCATCTATCTGCTCAACTCGGTCAACCCCTACCGGCTGGAGGGGCAAAAGACGCCGGCCCTCGAGATTGCCGAGACCTTCGACTGGAACGTGCCCGACCACCTGATCGTGCCGGGGGGCAACCTGGGGAACAGCTCGGCGCTGGGCAAGGGCTTCCGCGAGATGCACGAACTGGGGCTGGTGGCGCGGCTGCCGCGCATCTCCGTGATTCAGGCAGCGGGAGCCAATCCTCTGGTGCGCTCCTTTGAAACCAGCCATGGCGCCGCGCTGGAGCCGGTAGAGGCGCACACGCGGGCCACCGCCATTCGCATTGGCAATCCGGCTTCATGGCGCAAAGCCGCGCGAGTCATCCAGGAGACCGGCGGCTGGTGCCTGGATGTGACCGAGGCTGAGATCGCCATCGCCAAGGCCGCAGTGGGCGCTGAGGGTCTGGGCTGCGAGCCGGCATCCGCCGTCACCCTTGCGGGATTGAAGAAGTTGCGCGCGCAGGGTGCGATCGAGCCCGGGGAGACGGTGGTTCTGATGCTCACCGGCCACGCCCTCAAGGACGCGGATTACACCATCGACTTCCATCGGGGAACGCTGCTGACGGATGAGGAGAGTGTTGGCCTGGAGTCGGAGATCGAGGGTTTGCGACGAAACGCTCAGGTGGTCGAGGCCACGCCTGCCGCCGTGCTGGCCGCGATGAAAGACAGTGTGGGATGAACGACGCTTCAGTTGCAAGTTCAGGAAGTTTCCATCTGCGGCTGCCCGCCACCTCAGCCAATCTCGGCCCCGGTTTCGATGCCTTCGCCGTGGCCCTCGACCTTTATCTTGAGATGGAGGCCGAAGCGGCCGCGGAGTTCTCGATTGCCGCTGCGGGGCGGGACCGGGAGCGCTGTTCAAGGCTAGAGAACAATCTCATCCTGGAGACCTATCAGGGTTTGCTGGAGAGCAACGGCAGGGCGGTTGTGCCCCTGGCAATTCGCATGGCCAACGGCATACCGCTGGGGATGGGCTGCGGATCGTCGGCAGCCGGACGGCTGGCAGGCATCGTGCTTGCCGCGCACTTTGGCCGGCTTGACTGGAGTTCCGAGCGCATTCTTGAAGAGGCTTGTGCGCTGGAAGGCCACCCGGACAACGCCGCGGCCTGCTGGCTGGGCGGGTTTGCCGCCGCGGCCTGCGAAGGCAGGACCGTGCATGTGGCCCGCCTGGCGGCTCCGGCCGAATGGAGGGCTATCGTCGTTCTTCCCGCCGAACCCTTGTCCACCAGCAAGGCCCGCGCCGTGCTTCCTGGCAGTTACTCCAGCGCCGACGTGGTGGCCAACATCCAGTCCGTGGCCCTGCTGGGGCTGGCCTTTGCCCTGGGACGGACCGACCTGCTCCGCGTAGCTATGAAGGACCGCATTCACCAGCCCTACCGCGCCCCGATCTGCCCGTTGCTTCCGCCTCTGCTGCCGCTGGCGGGAGGGCACGGCATTCTGGGAGCGGCGCTAAGCGGCGCCGGTCCAGCCGTGCTTGTGGTGGTGGGCAGCGAGGAAAGCCTGCCGGAGGCGATGGGGGCCATCCGCAACGCGCTCGCGGGGATTCTAGAGCCGGAACTGTTGGTCTGCCGGTTTCTGCCCGCCGGGGCAAAGCAGTTGCTTGAATCCCGCTCCATTTGAAGACGTTGAGCCGTCTCGCACGCCTGGCGATGCAGACGTTGACCAGGTGCAATCTCTTCCGGGTCGCTGTTAACTTTCTGGCTAATAACCCGTTTGTGGGTGCTAATCACCTGTTGGTTTTTGGTTTAGCATTACCTAAGATTTCTTGCAATTCACACGAGGAACACATACATTACCGGGCGTGGGCAGTTCTGGGGGAGGGCTGCTCTAGCGCCCGTGATCCTGTTCAGGATCCGGGCGCTTTTATTTACTCCCGTGGCGCGTCGAGAGCGCAATAAGGCCATCGTCTCAGAGGCTGAAGGCCGGATTGGTGAGCCCATCGCGCACCCAACTGCCGTTTACGGTTCAGGCACGGTTTGCGACCTTTGCCCCGCGCGGCGCATCTCATGAAAGCGCAGTAGACGGTAAACTGAAAAAAGTGCAGTAGCCGCAAGGAGGATCATGGCTGGTTTGGGAGTCCTGGAAGTAAGCGATGTGACGTTCGATCAGGAGGTGCTCAAGAGCGAGCAGCCGGTTCTGGTGGATTTCTGGGCCGTTTGGTGCGGTCCGTGCAAGGCCATCACGCCAATCGTGGATGCGGTGGCAGCTAAGTTTGCAGGCCAACTCAAGGTGGTCAAGGTGAATGTGGATCAGAACGGCGCAAGCCCGTCGCGCTACGGTATTCGCGGCATTCCCTCACTGTTGTTTTTCAAGGGCGGCAAGGTGGCCGACCAGGTCGTGGGCTATGTGCCCCAGGACGTGATTGAAGAGAAGGTCCAGCGCCTGCTGGCGTAACGGGACTCAGCCGAAGCTGCGGATTGGCAATGAAAAGGCCCGGCGGGCGCGCCGGGCCTTCACCGTCTTCGGCGACTGAGGAACGTTTACCGGTACTTGCGAAGCACGCCCAGCACGCGGCCCTGAATGGCCACCTGCGCGGCCGGAACGTAGATGGGCTCCATCTCCAAGTTGGCCGGCTGCAGCCGCACTACGCTTCCCTCCGGATAAAAGCGCTTCAACGTGGTCTCCGAGCCATGCACCAGGGCCACCACGATCTCGCCCTGGCGAGCCGTCCGCGTGCGCTCCACCAGCACGTAATCACCGCTGATGATGTGCTCGTCGCGCATCGAATCGCCGCGCACCTCGAGGGCAAAGACGTCGCGGTTGCCCACCACGTCGTGCAGGGAGATGCTCTCCGGCGTCTCCGTGGCCTCGACCGGAAATCCGGCTGCGATTCGCCCGGCCAGCGGCAGCCTGTCGCTGGTGCGGGTGCGCGTACCCGGCGGCAGAACGTCGATGGAGCGGCTGCGGTTATGCACGCGGTCCAACAGACCCTTCTTTTCCAGGTTGGTAATGTGCTTGTGCACGGTGGCCAGGCTCCTCAGCCCCATGCCGCGCGCAATCTCCTCAAAGGACGGGGAGTAGCCGTTGCGGGCCACAAACGACTCGAGAAAATCAAGAACCTCTTTTTGCCTTCTTGTAACAGCCATGCGGGCATTATAGCGAATAAAAAGCGAATTGCAACATTTTTTTGCTTGTTCTTTCGGGAACAGGGCGCGGACTGAAATTCGTGGGAAAAGCTTCAGCCCCTCTTACCCGGCAAACTGGCTTCTGAAGACCCTGTTGTTTCCCGGAATGGTTGGATTTTTGGCATTGCCGGGTGGAAGCCCAGGCTCAAGAGAAGGCGGGAAATTGCCGATAAGCCGAGGGTAATCTGTTAGCTCTCGATCCCGCGCTGACAGCGTTCCTCCGAGGACAAATGATCTCTCTGAAAAAGTATCTGGATGCCATCGACGGCGCCTCGCAAGCACAGAAAGCGGGCGGCGCCAAGTTGCCGGCCGTGAACGGGGCAAAGAAGCCGGGGCCGCTGGCCGCGCCCAACGCAAAGGAGCTGTTTCCGGTGGCCATGGCCGCGTGTCGCTCCGCGTTCAGGAGACGGTTGCAAAGCGATAGGCGCAACCTGAGCCGGAGTATCTCCGCAGCCTCTTGAGGCGAAGACTCTCCTGGGCGAGGCTCCAGGGGCTGCCCTGGCTTAAGCGGGAGCGGCAAACCGGGGTCATAAGCTGCGCGCAAGCGGTCGCCGTTTCGGGACATCACCCCTGGCCTGTGCCGATACTGGAATCCTCCCTCGTTCTTTCTTCTTTCCAATCTTGAGTTCTTCACCCCCCCGCGGGATGGTTAAGGGAAGCCGTTCCTTAGCGCGCACTAAGCCGGCTGGGATGCGGCGCGGCGAATGCCGTGCCCTTTCCTAGAGCGGGCTGACGTTGCGGGTTGAGGACGCCGGCCAAAAGAAAGGCTGCCATGAGGTTATTGATCGCCGAAGACGACAAGGCGCTGGGATTGTTTTTGAGTCGCGGACTGGAAGCCGACGGGCATCACGTGCGCGTGGCCTGCGATGGAGCGGCGGCTGTAGAGGCTTTTCGCCAGGATATGCCGGATCTGACCATCCTCGATCTCAATATGCCGATCAAGGACGGCGAACAGGTGCTGGAGGAGGTTCGGGCCATAGACGCCGACCTGCCGGTGCTGGTGCTGACCGCGCGCCAGGAGATGGACACGCGCGTCCGCTGCCTGGACCGCGGCGCCGACGATCTGATGATCAAGCCCTTCAGCCTGCACGAGTTGCGAGCCCGTTGCCGGGCCCTGTGGCGGCGCAAGCGGGAGACGCGGCTGCTGTTGAGGGCCGGCGACCTGGAACTGGACCGGCTGGATCACACGGCCCGCCGCGCCGGCCAGTCGATCCTCCTCACCAACAAGGAGTTTGCCCTGCTGGAGCACCTGATGCTCAACCGCGGCCAGTGCGTCTCGCGGGTGGAGCTGCTGGACTCGGTCTGGAATCTGGAGCCGACGCAAACCACCAACATCGTGGATGTCTACATCAACTACCTGCGCCGCAAGCTCAAGGACCCGCCCCCCGGGCAACTGATCCGGACGGTGCGCGGGCATGGCTACGTGGTGCCTTCGGAGGCCGATCTGGCGCTCCCGGCTCTCGTCCTGCCCGCAATCTTGCCGGCTGCGGCCGGCCCGGTGATGGAAGTGCACTAGAAAATGCGCTGCCCCTTGGACTTTCTTTAACCCGTTCGACTTTGGAGAATCACATGCAGCCTGTTCCGGTTCCCGTTCTTCCTTCATCGGCCCGCATTCGTTCACGCACGGCCCTGGTGGCCAGTGCCGACAGCAACTTCCGCCAGCGGCTCTCCGAGATTCTCACCGGCCTGCGCTGGCAGGTGCGCGAGGCCGATGGCGGCGCCCAGGCATGGGCCGAAACCGAAGCCGCACTCCCGGAGGCCATCATCGTCGACTCATGGTTGCCCGATCTCAACCTGGCCGAGTTTATCAAGGACTTCCGCGGATGCTTTCCCCAAGTGGATCTGGTGACCGCAGGCGGCTCCTCTGCGCAGGAGAGCCCGCGCGGCCCCTATCGCCAGGAGCTGCTCTACGCGCTGCGCTGCAGCCAGGACACCGATACGGCGGCATGGAACACAGCGCCAGCGCTCAACAAATCGAACCCGGCGCTCGCCCGGATGCACACGAAACCCTGGCCGGTCCTGGCTCATCCTGGCGCAGCCCAGGCGCCTTACTCGCCGCGGGATGGCGTGGCCGGCTCGAAGCCCGCGCAGCGCAACTCTTCCCCGGCCGTACCCATCCTGCTGGAACTGCCACGACCCGGTGACGGGCCGGCGTCCATCGAGCGCCTCCCGGAGTTGATCGGCAACGCCGCCTGCATGCTCGAGGTCAGCCGCCGCATCCGCCTGGTGGCTCCGCGCTCGACTCCGGTATTGATTGAAGGACCCACCGGCTCGGGCAAGGAGCTGGTGGCCGAGGCCCTGCACCGGCTGTCGCCCCGAAGCCGCAAACCCTTTGTCGCCATCAACTGCGCGGCCATTCCGGAGGCGTTGCTGGAAGCCGAGCTGTTCGGCCACACCCGTGGCGCTTTTACCGGCGCGGTGCAGGGCCGCGTCGGACGCATCGAAGCCGCCGACGGGGGCACGCTGCTTCTGGATGAGATCGGTGAGATGCCCCTGGCCCTGCAAACCAAGCTGCTCCGCTTTGTGGAGTGCGGCGAGCTGCAACGGGTGGGCGACAACGAGACCGTGAAGGTGGACGTGCGCATCGTGGCCGCCACCCATCAGGCGCTGGCCCAGCTGACCCAGTCGGGCGGCTTCCGCGCCGACCTCTATTACCGGCTGGCCGTCTTCCTCATCCGCACTCCATCGCTGGCCGAGCACCCCCAGGACCTGCCTCTGCTGGTGGACCACATCATACAGCGGATGGGCCGCGAGGCGCCGGTAAAGCGGGTCGACCCAAGGGCGCTGGCCAAACTCGCCGTCCACGACTGGCCGGGCAACGTTCGCGAACTCGAACACGTATTGGAGCGGGCCGCCATTCTGGCCGGCGATGAGACCGTCCTCACCGCGAGGGAAATCGACTTTGGATTCTCGGTCAACTGAGCGGTCCAAAGAAGGGAAATTGCGATGAGCATGGAGATCGAAACGCGTCTGAGCGACCAGTTGGCCCGTTACCTGGACCTGGCCACCAGCCAGGCCAAGCTGACCGCGGCCAACATGGCTAACATCGACACCCCCGGCTATCGGGCCGTGGGGATGGACTTCGAGGCGGAGATGCGGGAGGCCATGGACGGCGTGGACCGCGGACGCGCGCCCAGGCAGGTTCGAGTCAATTTCGCGGATGGGCTGATCGCGCGCCCCGACGGCAACAACGTCTCCCTGGACCGCGAGGGCCTGAATCTGGCCGAGGCGCAACTGGAGTTCAAGACCGGCGTGGCACTGCTCCGGCAGGAGTATCAGCGGGTGATGGACGCCATACACGCCGACAGCAAGTAACCAGGGCAGCGGAAGGAGACTGGAGAATGAACCTCTTTGGATTGATGGAGACCTCGGGCGGGGCCATGCAGGCCGAGCGGATGCGCGCCGAGGTTGTGGCGGCCAACATGGCCAACGCTGAAACCACGCGCACGGCCACGGGCGGAGCCTATCACCGGCAGCACGTGATCTTCGCCGCCAATTCGGGCGATCCCGGGTTTCTCGATTCTCTATCCACGGCTACGGGGAGCGCGGCTTCGGGGACCGCGGGCTCCTTGGCTCTTTCCGCGCTGAATGCGGCCGGCTCCGGGCCGGTGGCGCCGGGCGTGCATATCGCCGCTGTGGTCGAGGACCCTTCGGCACCGCTCAAACGATATGATCCGGGGCATCCCGATGCCGGGCCCGATGGGTATGTCTCGTACCCGGACATTAATCCCCTCACAGAGATGGTGGACCTCATGGGGGCGACACGTGCATATGGTCTGAATAGCTCCGCGGTGCAGGCTGAGAAGGGCATGATCATCTCGGCATTGGAGATTGCCAAGTCGTAGCCACCGGCAGCGGCTTGACGGCCCTGGCGGAAGACGGCACGAGGAGCTGGAAAGCGCAGGGAGGACCGATGCAAACTGCAATGAATCCCATCACTGCCGCGGCTGCCGCGTTGCCGGGTCTGGCCGGCTCCGGCGCGCCGCTGGCCAAGACTTCCGCGGGGGCCTCGGCAGCCGCCGCGCCCACCCCGTTCTCCGATCTGTTGACCGATGCGGTCGGGCAGGTGAACCAGTTGGAGACCCAGGCCCATGCCGCCGTGGCCGGGCTGATGACCGGCTCCGGCGTGGACGTGCACCAGGCGATGATCGCCACCCAGAAGGCGAGCATGGCCTTCGAACTGGCGCTGGCCGTGCGCAACAAGGCGGTCCAGGCCTACCAAACGGTGATTGGCATGCAGTTTTGAAAGCAGTTGACGGTGGTCAGTTGTCCGTGGTCAGTAATTGGCGATGAGGCAAGGGACTGATCACTGACCACTGAGAGCGGAAATCATGGCCACCGGAACACAGTTGGAAAAGAGCACGCATGCCACGCCCGGACAACCTCAGTTGACGGACCGGCTGGCTGGGCTGTGGGGGCGGGGGCGGATCCGCTGGGCAGCGATGCAGCCCGCCCAGCGGGGCTGGGCGCTGGCGGCCGCAGTCCTGCTAGGAATTCTGGTCAGCGGCCTGCTCTGGTACGCACTCGGCCCCGACTGGCGCATCCTGTATGCGGGCCTGGACCCGGAAGACACGCGCCAGACCGGCCAGATTCTCACCCAGGCGCAGATTCCCTTTCAAGTGGCCGAAAACGGGGCCGGCATCCGGGTTCCCGCCGCGCAGTTGGACAAGGCTCGCCTGGTGACCGCCGCCAAGGGAGGCGTGAAGAGCGGACGGCTGGGTTTTGAGATCTTCGACAAGCCCAACTGGGTAGGATCGGAGTTTGACGAGCAGGTCAACTACCAGCGGGCTTTGGAGGGAGAACTGGAGCACACCGTGGGTTCGTTGTCCGACATCGAGTCGGCGCGGGTTCACCTGGTGCTGCCGCACGACTCGCTCTTTCGCGAAGCCGAGCGCCCGGCCAAGGCCTCGGTGGTGATCAAGCTGCGCCACCGTTCGCTGGCCGATGGGGAGCCGGAGGCGATTCGCAACCTGGTGGCGTCGGCCGTCGATGGTTTGGCGCCCGAACGGGTGGTACTGGTGGATGCGGCCGGCCACCTGCCGCTGGGGCCGAAGACGGCAGACGCCATGCGCCAGACGGCCGAGCAGCTCCTGGAGGATAAGCTGATCGCCACCCTGGAGCCGGTGACCGGAGCGGGCAATGTGCGCGCTTCTGTGACCCTGGACTACGACCCGGTGGCCACCGAGGAGACCGAAGAGAGCTACGATCCGGACCAGACGGTGACCCTTTCGATGCAGCGCACCGAGCAAACGGCCGGAGGCCAGCCGGTGGCCGCGGGGGTTCCCGGCACAGCTTCCAACGCGCCCAACGCGCAGGCGCTGCCCGTCTACCCGCAACAGACCGCGCCGCCCCAATCCGCGAAGACCGAGTCCGGGACCTACGGAGCCTCGAAGACAGTGCGCCACGTCATTGAGAATCCGGGCCGGGTACGGCGAATGACAGCGGCTATTGTGGTAAACGACCGGCTGGCGCAGCTTGCGGCCAAGGGAAAGGCGGCGGTCTGGCAGCCTCGCTCGGCCGACGAACTGCGCAACCTGACCGCGCTGGCTCAGGCGTCGGTGGGCTTCGACGCGGCGCGCGGAGACATGCTCACGGTCGAAGATATGGCCTTTGATGAGAACCGCTCCCAACCGCCGGTCCCGTTGCTCGGCCAGTCGATGGCCATTGTGGAAAGCTCGCCGGTGCTGGTCAAATACATTGCGCTTCTGGCCGGAGTCCTGGTGGTGCTGGCCTTCGGCGTGCGTCCCGCCCTGCGTCACGCCGCGTCCGCGCCCGCTTTCATGGGAGCAGCCAAGGGCACGGCCAGGGAGTTGCCCGGAGGGGCGGCGGCACAGCCCGCCTTGCGACCCGCCGAGCCCGTCGAGGTTGATCCGGAACGGGTCCGGACGCAGCAGATCTTTGAACAGGTTACGGGGCACCT
>JBEKZR010000069.1:0-12607 GCA_049509715.1 Occallatibacter sp.
GTTTCCATCGGGGTCCTTGAACCACGCCACCTTGTCTCCGGTCGGGAAGGTCTGGATACCCCGCTCATCCTGAGCCATGTTCGGGTAACGCTCGAAGACCACGCCATTCTGGGCCAGACCGTCAACGGCGGAGGCAATGTCGCTGCTCTCCCAACCGAGGACTGTGTTCGGCGCGGGAGTGAATTGCGGCACCTTGCCGATGCGGAGCATGACGCCATTCAGATCGAAGACCAGGGCAAAGCCATCATCCCGCAAGAAAGTTAAACCGAGCCTGTCGCGGTAGAAATGAACGGCAGCATCGGGATTCTGAGTCAGCAGGAATGTGACGACGCGATCCATGGGATCCTCCTGTAGAAATGGACGCCAAGGCCATGCTACAGGGTTGTATTGAAGCGGAAGAATGTCCTGTAAAACGGGCAAAATTCATTCCCAATCCTTCCGCCGCTCGCTCCAGCCGAAAGAACCTTCGAAGTGGTGGAATTCCTTCTCTTGTCCCGGCACAAGATAGACGCTGAGGACGTCGAAGCGAACCGGCGGGGCCGTCTCCTGAGGCAACTGGCGCACGTACTGGCGGGCCAGCCGGCGCAGAATGCGGCGCTTGTGGGAGTCGACGGCGATCTCGGCCGGGGAAAGGTCGTGGGCAGTGCGGGTCTTCACTTCGATGAAGCACAGCATCGGCCCCTGCCATGCGATCAGGTCGAGATCGCCGGGCAGGTTGTCCGCAGACCAGCGCCGCGCCACCACGGTGTAGCCCTTATGGCATAGATAAAAGAAGGCCGCGTCTTCGCCGTCGATGCCCGTGAGCAGATGGGCGGGCAGTGCCGACGCGCCGCGACGGCGCGCCACCCGGTTCAACCTGGCAAGAGTACGCTCGAGCCAGACGATTCGCATCTGTTCCAGCCATCCCATGGCAAACCATTGTCGTCTGGATGAGCGAAAGGCGCAAATCCTGCTGAGCGGAGCCGGGCCGATGCAATCTGGCGGTCCGGCAGGTTTGGCAAGCTCAGGCCGCGGCAACCTCGAGCGCGCTGGCGTGCTCGTGCTCCCTTTCGACCTGAGTGAGTGCCTCCTCGAGGATGTCGAGTGCAACGGTGGCTTCCTGCTCGTTGACAATGAGCGGAGGGCTGAGCCGCAGCGAGCTCTCGCCGCAACCGAGCACCATCAGGCCTCGCTCGAAGGCCAGGGTCTCGACACGGTTGCGCAGCGTGGCGGCCGGTTCGCGTGTGGCCTTATCCTTCACCAGTTCGATGCCGATCATCAGGCCGCGGCCGCGCACATCGCCCACCTGCGAATGGGTGCATGTCCAGCCGCGCAGGCGTTCCAGCATGAATTCGCCCACGCGGGCGGCATTGCCCATTGCCCCGTGTTCGATGATGTCCATGGTGGCCAGGGCAGCGGCGATGGAAACCGGGTTCCCACCGAAGGTGGAGGCGTGGGAGCCAGGGACCCAATCCATGATCTCCGCGCGGGTCATGCAGATGCCCAGCGGCATGCCGCTGGCGATGCCCTTGGCGATGCAGACCATGTCCGGCTCCACGCCGGAGTGTTCGATGGCCCACCACTTGCCTGTGCGGCCCATGCCGCACTGCACTTCGTCCACCACCAGCAGGATTCCGTGGCGGTTGCAGATGGCGCGCAATTCGCGGAGGAAATTGTCGGGCGCCACCACGTAGCCGCCTTCGCCCTGGATGGGCTCAATGAAGATAGCGGCAACCTCCTCGGGCGCGAGGATGGTCTTGAAGAGCTGTTCCTCGATGTAGCGCGCACAGCCCAGGCTGAAGGCCGCCTCGTCCTGCGGGCCGCCCGAGCAGCCGCGATAGGCATAGGGGAAGCGGATGTGAGTGACGCCCGGAACCAGGGGCGAGAAGCGGCGCTTCTGCTGGGGCTTGGAGCCGGTGAGCGAGAGAGCGCCCATGGTGCGGCCGTGAAAGGCTCCAAAGAACGAGATGATCTGTTGACGGCCGGTGTGGTAGCGAGCCAGCTTGAGGGCACACTCGATGGCTTCGGCGCCGGAGTTGCCATAGAAGAATCTGTGCGGGCCGGGCATGGGGGCCACGGCAGAGAGCCGGGCGGCCAGATCGGTCAGCGGCTCATTGTAGAAGTCGGTTCCGGAGATGTGAATCAATTCGGCGGCCTGTTTCTGGATGGCTGCGACCACCTCGGGGTGGCAGTGGCCGGTGGAAACTGAGGCAATCCCCGCGGCGAAGTCGAGAAACTCGTTGCCGTCCACATCTTCCACGCGGATGCCGCGGCCGCGCCGGGCTACCAGCGGATAGGAGCGGGTATAACTGGGCGAGATGAGGCGGGTGTCGGCCGCGATGACAGCTTGGGCCTTTGGTCCTGGCAAAGGACAGACAAGTTTGGGTCCGTATTGCGCGTATAACTCTTGCTTGGTCATAATCGATCTCCTCGGCAGATGCGTTGATGCGGGCATGAATGGGACAGGGCCGCGGACCCCGGCAGGGGGGTCATCCAGTTCCGGTCGCTCTGAGGGCGAGGGAAAGCAGGCGAGGATGGTTGGGGAAGAGGAGCTAATCGCCGGCGAAGAGGCTAGGCCGGGTGCGGCTGGGCAGCACGCGCAGGTGCTTCCGCGGGCAGATGCTCCGCGCGCGCGATTGCGACCAGCGCCGGGCGGCTGGCGGTAGCAGTATTCCTTTGGCAGCGCGCGTTGGCATGGAAACCCCGCTGACGAGAGGATAGCACGGGTTGACCGCGTCTTTCCAGGCAGGAGGATTGCCGGCAGCGGTTCAGTTTGAATTAAGAGCAGCTATGAATGGAATCCGGCGGACATTTGGGGATTCACTTTGTAGATATCGCGGGAATCTCGTCCCCGAGGCCGAGAAGTTTCGCGAATTCGGTATACTGCTCCGCTACAGACTCGAAGAGGTCTGAAGTCAATTCCTTCTGAGAGCCCACCAGAGACTCGTAGGCCGTAAGATCGTCCGGCTCCAGGACACCGCGAGCCTTGAGAGCCTCCACCAGAGCCCTGAAAATCGTGACTTGTTTGGTGAACATGAAGACCATAAGCCTGTGTTCGTCTTGCGTCATAGTGGACTGATTATACTGCGTTATCAGTTGAGCAGCCGGAGCAGTTCTTCGACGCTCCAGACAGGATGAACCAAGCCGGTTTCTCGTCCCAAAACAACAAGAAAACGGGCTCGGAGGGTCAAACAGGGGCTGAAATCAGGGGGTAAAGTTTACCAATCAGTACATAGGCGTAGTTTTTATTCTATTTATT
Source organism: Occallatibacter sp. (assembly GCA_049509715.1). GTDB lineage: Bacteria > Acidobacteriota > Terriglobia > Terriglobales > Acidobacteriaceae > Telmatobacter. Next base: position 3,239 of record JBEKZR010000069.1, read on the forward strand.
ATGAGCTATTTAGCGAAAACACCTGGCTGAAAAAGAGGCCCTGCTCGTTGGAGACTGTGTGGATGTCCTTGGCGGCGATGGAAATCTGAGCGCCCTTGAGGGCGGCTCCTGTCTGATCGGTGACATTTCCGGCGATGGCGCCACGCGACGTCTGGGCAAGAGCGGGCACACAGTAGGCTCGCAACACTACCAGGACGGCGAAGACGGCGAGCAGAGGAAACAAGCAGCTTGCCCGGATGTTCATTCCGGTCTCCTTGAAGTACATTCCTCTCGGGGCTCGGTAGGTTCGGATCTGGGTGGGATGGATGTGTAACAGCCAAGCTGCCGCGAGGATCGAGTGCCTCGCGGGTGGTCAATAGAAATGGTAGGAACGGGTGATTAAAGGGGTGTCAAACGTCTGTTGCGGCGAGGTCAAAGAAGCGTTGGTATGAGCGCTGCTAACAGGCCCTATTGAAAAGAGCCAGCAATGCACACGGCAAGATCCACTAGCGGAGAATCCCCAAGATTCTTCGTTCCGGGAATATCACCACCTATCCGGAGATTACCGTGAAATGCTATTAAATTGTCCTTTTCGGTAGATTCCCAAGAACTCAAGACTGGAAACGGTTGGAACAGGTGGCAGGATGGACTGGATTCAACAGGCACCGGGATAGAATCGTGCCGGGCGGCCGCTGGGGCGCACGCTTTGCGCCGATCTCAACGTTCCTGCGCTGCGCACCTGGGGAATCGCGCAAGCCGATCTGCCTGCCGTGGTGGAGAAGGCAGCCCGCGCGAGCAGCATGCAGGCCAATCCGCTTCCGCTAACGGGCGAGGAGCTACTAGCCGTGGTCTCGGCAGCGTGGTAAGCGCCGGGCTTGGCGAACAGCGCTGGAGCGGGCCTTCGTCGAACCGAACGCAGCGCAAAGAGACGCCTTAAAACCGACCGATGGAGACCAAAAGGAACGACGCAGAACCCTGGGGCGTTTTCCGGGATCTATACAGCAGGCGCTCCCCGCGTCCGCAGCCGTGCATTGATCGTGGGATGCCTCTCGGTTTGATACTCGGCGATTTATCACGAACTGACACTACGGACAGCTGAACAAGCCCGGTCGCGACTACTGGCTAATGTTGGCGGAGAGCCACCTGACGCGGCGCCTGTTTGTAAGCATGCTGCGGCAGATTGAGGCTTTGCCGCTGCCAGCCGGGTAGGCTCGGCAGGAAGGCGAAACCAAACTGGACGACGGAGAGGAGTTAACGGGGGAGGTGTCCGTGAAGTGGATTCCAAATCAGGCAAGTCATGGCTTCTTGGTTCTGGCAAAGGCTCTGCCGGTCGCGTCCGGCTCTTTGGCTCTGGAACGAATTCGGAAAAGATCGCAGCAGCGGCAACCGGCGGTATACTGTCGTCGCCGGTAAGCAAAATGGAAATCCCATCTTAAAACCGGTGTATTAAACTGAACCGCAGCTTTCTGACGCAGAGAGTCTTAACGAGATCCCCAAAGGCAATGGCGCGCACTAGGCTGGGCAGTTTGATTGCTGGAATCGGCATTGTGTTGTGAGCTGAAGAAACGAGGCAAGTGTGAAAGCAGAACAGACTACCATCCCGTTGGAAGACCGCATTTCTCTCAAGGAGAAGATCGGGTACTCCCTGGGAGACGCAGCCTCGAACTTCTATTGGAAGACCTTCGAGTTTTACGTGGTCTTCTTTTACACCGATGTCTTCGGCATCTCGGCGGCCGCGGTCGGCACGATGATGCTTATCACTCGCTTCGCCGACGCGGTTGCCGACCCGGTGATGGGAAGCATCGCCGACCGCACCAAGTCGCGCTGGGGACACTTCAGGCCCTATTTGCTTTGGGGCGCGCTGCCGTTCGCGGTGGCGGGGGTGCTGACCTTCACCACGCCGAATCTGGGCGGCGGAGCCAAGCTCATCTACGCCTACATCACTTACAGCCTGCTGATGTTTATCTACACCGCCGTGAACATACCATATTCAGCGCTGATGGGCGTGATTTCGCCGAATTCGCAGGAGCGCACCTCGATCTCGTCGATTCGCTTCATCGGCGCCTTTACCGCCGGGATGCTGGTGCAGTGGTGCACGCTTCCGCTGGTCAAGTTCCTGGGCCACGGCAGCGATACGCGCGGCTGGCAGTTGACGATGGTGGTCTACGGCATCTGCGCCATTATCCTGCTGCTGCTCTGCTTTGCCACCACCAAGGAGCGGGTTACTCCGCCCGCGCAGCAGAATCCGAATATCAAGAGCGATGTGATCAACCTCTTCAACAACAAGCCTTGGATCGTACTGGTGGGTGTGCTGCTGCTGACGCTGGCGGCCTTCGCCATCAAAGGCTCGGTCACTGCGTACTACTTCAAATATTTTGTCCATCGCGAAGATCTGATCGGTCTCTTTCTGCTTGCGAATGGTTTTGCATTTATCGTGGCCGTTTCACTGACATCGTATCTGAATAAGTTTATCGGCAAGAAGCCGCTCTTCATGTTCGCGCTGGGCGCCGGCGGGCTGATTGTCATGCTGTTCTCGCTGGCGAAGCCGGAGGATATCAGGCTGATGTTCGGCTTACAGATCTTCTCTAGCTTCATTATCGGCTTCAACTCGCCGCTGGTGTGGGCGATGTTCGCGGATACGGCTGATCATGCCGAATGGCGGACGGGACGGCGCAATACCGGGCTGGTCTTTGCTTCGGCGATCTTTGCCACCAAGATCGGATTCGCCATCGGCGCATGGATGCTGGGCCTGATTCTTGCCTTCTTCGGGTACGCGGCGAATGTGGCGCAGACCAGCCGCTCGATCCATGGAATCATTCTCTCGATGAGTTGGATTCCCGGAGTGATGCTGGTGATGGCCGCGGCGATGATGATGCTCTATCCGCTCAGCGATCCGATGATGGTGAAGATCGAGGCGGAACTCAAGCAGCGGCGCGGGGAGATCGAGCAATGAAGAACGCTTTCCTAAAAGCAGCTTTGCTCAGTGTTGCATTGGTAGGCCTGGCGGGCGTGGCGCGGGCGGTTGATTCTGGCGCGCGGAAGCCCGATCTTACGGTGCAGAAATGGCACGGAAACGCGATCGACTACTCCGGTTATCGCGAGGGCCAGAACCCGCAGTTGATGAAGTTCCCTACTCAGGCGCAGATTCTTGAAGACCTGAGGATTCTGGAGAAACACTGGAGGCTGATCCGGCTTTATGGTGGGGACCAGCACTCCCAGGATGTTCTGGAAGTGATTCAGCGCAACAAGCTGGGGATTAAGGTGCTGCTGGGAGCATGGTTGGATGGCAAGCCCGGCAGAGAAGGCGAGAACGCGGCCCAGATTGCCACCGCCATCCGCCTGGCCAACGCTTACAAGAAGATCGTCGTCGCCGTGGCCGTCGGCAACGAGATTCTGGTTTCCTGGTCGGATCACAAGCTGACGGAAGAAAAAGCCATCGAGTACGTAGAGCAGGTGAGGAAGGCGGTGAGCTGCCCGGTGACCGTGGCCGACGACGTGCTCTACTGGCGACAGCCAGAGGCGAAGCTGGTGGACCACGTAGATTTCATCCTTCTACACGCCTACCCGATGTGGGGCCGGGAAGATATTGACACGGCCATGGCCTCGACTATCAAGCACTACGAGAGCGTGCGCAAGGCGCATCCCGCGAAGACCATCGTTTTCGGCGAGGTGGGTTGGGCCACTTACACCGCCGGCGACCAGCACGCACCGCACGCGGGCGACGAGAAGAAGCAGAAGCGGTACTTTGAGGAGACCAGTGTCTGGGCCAAGGCCAACCACGTGACTACCTTCTTCTTCGAGGCCTTTGACGAGCCCTGGAAGGGAACTGGGACCGAGGGCCACTGGGGTCTCTTCAGCGCGGAGCGCAAAGCCAAGCTGGCGATGCAGGACTGGTATCCGGAGCTGATGCCGGCGGGACCGACCTCGCCAAGCTATGATGCGCCGGCTGCTCCCGCGGCGAGGTAGAGCTACCGCGCAAGCGTTTCGCCGAGGATGCGCAAAGAGAATCAGTGCGCATAACTCCATTCAAAAGGGAATACTATGACTACGGTTTTTGTCGGAGAGGCGCCCCTCAAATCTGATCTGCGCAAGGTGGAAGGAGGGCAAGTCGAGATCGGCGGCGAGCGTTTTTACCGCATCGTCAACTACGATGAGATGCCGCCTTTCCTAATGAGCATCGTAAGCAACTCCGATCAGTGGATGTTCGTCTCCAGTACTGGCGCGCTAACCGCGGGCCGCAGGGATCCGGATCACGCTCTGTTTCCCTACTACACTGATGACCGCATCCATGACAGCCAGGACCAGACCGGTGGCAAGACCATCTTGCTACTCGCTCGCAGCGGCCGCACCGCGTTGTGGGAGCCATTCTCGCAACGCTATGACGGGCTGTACCGCATCACCCGGAGCCTGTTCAAGAGCATCTACAGCAACAAGGTCACATTTGAGGAAGTGAACCACGATTTGGCGCTCTCCTTCTCCTGTACATGGATGTCGAGCAACCGCTTCGGGTTCGTTCGGCGCGCGGCCCTGGTCAACCTGGGAGCGGAACCCGTCGAGATCGATCTTCTTGACGGCATCCAGAACCTGCTGCCCCACGGCCTCACGCGCCGGTTCCAGTTGGAATACAGCACTTTAGCGGATGGCTACAAGGAGAACGAACTGGATCCGGAAACCGGACTGGGCCTTTTCAAACTCAGTTCCGTTCCCGCCGACAAGCCCGAGCCCAATGAGGCGCTATGTGCATCCACCGTCTGGTCAGAGGGGCTGGAACCGGCTCGCCGTCTGTTGTGCACTGCGCAACTCGATCGCTTCCGGAAGGGGGAGACGGTAGACGAGGAAACGCTCATCCGTGGCCGCCGCGGCGCTTACTTCGTCAATACCAGGCTGACACTTTCCGCGGGCCGGAGTAAAGATTGGAGCATCGTCGCGGAAGTCGACCTGGATGCAGCGCAGGTTGCCGATCTTGTGGGTCTGCTCAAGTCCGGCGGAAACCTGCGCGCGCAGCTTGATGAGGACGTCGATCGCGGCACTGCAGACCTGGTTCGCATCGTGGCCGGAGCCGATGGCCTTCAGTGCACCGGCGACGATCTGAGCTCTGACCGCCATTTCTCCAATGCTCTGTTCAACGCTATGCGCGGCGGAATCCCCGACACCGGCTACCTGATCTTCGTGCCCGACTTCAAGAGGTTCATCGGCAAGGCAAACTATTCCGTAGCAGAACGCCAGGCTGTCTTCCTAGCTGGGCTCCCGGATAGCATGCCGCACAGGCGCCTTCTCGCACTAGCAGTGGAGCAGAATGATGCGGACCTGGAGCGGCTGGCGCACGAGTACCTTCCGCTCACCTTCAGCCGCCGTCACGGCGATCCCAGCCGCCCGTGGAACATATTCGCCATCCAGGTGCAGGACGATCGGGGGGATAGGATACTCAACTACCAGGGCAATTGGCGCGATATCTTCCAGAACTGGGAGGCGCTGGCGCTGTCCTACCCCGGCTATGTCGAGAGCATGATCTTTAAGTTTGTCGACTCTTCCACCGCGGATGGCTATAACCCCTACCGCATTATGCGCGACGGATTCGACTGGGAGGTGCTTGACCCGCACGATTCCTGGTCTTACATCGGTTACTGGGGCGACCACCAGGTAGCCTATCTTCTCAAACTGTTGGAAGTTTCCTCACGCTACCATCCCGGCGCACTTCAGAGCCTGCTTACGCGCCGCGTCTTTACCTACGCCCACGTTCCTTACCGCATCAAGCCCTACCAGGCGCTCCTTGAAGATCCGCGCAACACCATCGACTTTGATGCGGCGCTTAATGGCGAGATTCACCAGCGGGTAGCGGCGATGGGCACGGACGGCAAAGCCTTGCCCGGCCCCGATGGCGAGCCTTACCGCGTGAACCTGGCTGAAAAGCTGCTGGTGCTTGCGCTGGCTCGGTTCTTTAACTTTATCCCCGAGGCCGGTCTGTGGATGAACACACAGCGGCCGGAGTGGAACGACGCCAACAACGCGCTGGTTGGCTTTGGCGTCTCCATGGTAACTCTGTACTTCCTGCGCCGGTTCCTTTCGTTTTGCCGGGGCATATTCGGTGCCACCACATCTGCCATCGATGTGTCATCAGAGGTTGCCGGCGCCTTTCGCCATGTACTGGAAGCACTGGAACGCCACGCGAACATGCTCAACGGACCAGTCAGCGACCAGGACCGCAAGGCTGTTCTTGATTCACTCGGAAGCGCGGGAAGCAGCTATAGGACCGAGCTCTACACCCACGGGTTTTCTGGCCGTCAGGCTTCGCTCTCCGGTTCGGAGTTGGTCGCTTTCTGCGACCTGGCGCTCAACTATATCGACCACTCCATCCGCGCCAACCGGCGGCAGGACGGTCTATATCACGCATACAACCTGATGAAGGTGGACGGCGACAAGGTTGTGATTCGCCGCCTATATGAAATGCTCGAGGGCCAGGTGGCGGTGCTGAGTTCCGGCGCTCTCTCCGCGCAGGAGTCGGTTGCCCTGCTCGACGTGCTCCGGAACAGCCGCCTTTACCGTGCCGACCAGAATAGTTATCTCCTCTATCCCGACCGAAAACTGCCCGGCTTCTTTGAGAAAAACAACATTCCGGCTGAGGCCATTACAGAGTTGAAGCCGCTGACGGACATGATCGAGCGCGGCGACCGGCGCATTGTGGCGCAGGATCTGAACGGCGTGGCCCATTTCAACTCAGCCTTCCGCAACAGTTCGCTGTTGAAAGAGGCTCTGCCTGCCCTGGGTCTCTCAGATGAGGAGAATGCGCGCATCCTTGCGTTGTATGAGCAGGTGTTTGACCACCAATCTTTCACCGGCCGCTCGGGCACATTCTACAAGTACGAGGGGCTTGGCTGCATTTACTGGCACATGGTATCCAAGCTCCTTCTGGCCGTCCAGGAGGTGCTGGATCGCGCCGGCACTGCGGACGAAGATCCTGCTCTGATTCAGCGGCTCATGAGCCACTACCGCGAAATCCGCGAGGGAATCGGCGTCCACAAATCGCCTGACTTATACGGCGCGATTCCTACCGATCCTTACTCCCATACGCCCGGATTTGCAGGAGCGCAGCAGCCTGGCATGACTGGTCAGGTAAAAGAGGACCTTATCTCGCGGCTCGGCGAAATGGGCGTTGTCGTCGAAGAGGGACGTCTCGGATTCCACCGGCACTTGGTCAGCGGCAACGAGTTTCTGACGCAGCCCTCACGTTTCGATTTTTACGACCTTGACGGCCGCCAGCGCACCCTCGATCTTGATCCTGGAACCATGGCATTCACCACCTGCCAGGTTCCCGTGATTGCGCATCGTTCCGGGCCGCAGAAGATCGAGATCACCCGGCATGACGGTTCTCGCCATGCGATTGAAGCGCTCTGCCTCGACGAGCAGACCAGCGCCGCTATATTCGAGCGCACCGGAGCAGTTCGCCGTCTGGATGTCTTCTACGGTTTTGAGGCGTCAAATGGAATGCCTTCATGAGAGCAATCGCGTAGTGAAGGTCAGCGGTCAACTGCTCGATGTGCATCCGGCGCCTTTCCGCAACTTCACAATCTCGATACAACGCAACGGCGGAAATCCATCGATTAAAGTGGTGTGGGGGGTGGGATGCGGCGCCTAAAAGGTTCGGTTACAAATAATAGGTCCGCCACGTACATTTACGCCGACGGCCGCCTCAGCTGCATCCAGCTCGTCGGCGCCACCCCCGGAGCCTTCAAGGAAGCCTCAAGCTATGTCTAAGGCGTCGGCGCGTATCTTCTCCCGGGTCCGAAATTTATTGCGGGGCGAGATGATTTCACAGCCGACCGACTTCGATTCCTCTTGCGAGCCGATCGAAGGAGGTTTTTCAGTTTGCTTCATTGTTGCGCGTAGCGTTGCGGGTAAGTATTACCCTATCGAATGGCTAAGATTACGATGCCGCGGAGGTGCCGAATGCGCTTTTCCGAACCATAGACGGCCATTTCAGCACGGATGTCGATCGATACATGGTTCTTACTTGGGGAGCAGCAACCCAAGTGGTTCGTCAGGAACCCCGATCAAGAGTTGCCTGATTGGATTCCACAGTTTCCCAAAGTATACCTTTCGGAACGCTTTTGACTTTGCCGACGTGCCAGCAGTTAAACTGTGCTTCGCCTGAGTAAACTGTCGCGAAATCGCCGAGTCACTCGGCGAAGAGGATTAGTCCTCACGAGTGGGCATATCGGAAGGTTTGAGATGCCGAGATTTGAGCGCGGCATGCGCCGCGCTGATTGGTTTTCAAAATGGGTGAGTTTATGCCGGGGTTAAAACCCCGGCCTACCGCAGGCCGCGGGAAGGGAATGAAGGTTGCGATCGCTATCCGTTTGCGCGCTTGCCGGGGCCGGCGGCGCGGACGGCTTCAGGGGCGTCGAACTGCTTGAAGTTGGCTTCAAAGCGGGCGGCGAGATCGGCGGCCTGGCGGTCGTAGGCCTCCTTGTCGGCCCAGGCGTTGCGGGGATTGAGGACCTCGGGCGGCACATCGGGGCAGGCGACGGGAATGTGGAGTCCGAAGGCGGCTTCTTTGACAAATTCGACGCCTTCCAGGTGTCCATTTAGGGCTGCGTGGACCAGCGCCCTGGAAACCTTGATGCTCATGCGCTTGCCGACACCGAATTTACCGCCGGACCAGCCGGTATTGACCAGCCAGCAGGCGGCGTGGTGCTGCTGGAGGCGCTTACCCAGCATCTCGGCGTAGACCCTGGGGGCCAAGGGCAGGAAAGGCGCGCCGAAGCAGGCGGAAAACTCAGGCACCGGGTCAGAGCCCATGCCGGCCTCGGTTCCGGCGAGCTTGGCCGTGTAGCCGGATAGGAAGTGGTACATGGCCTGCTCGGGCGTGAGGCGGGCGATGGGGGGCAGGACGCCGAAGGCATCGGCGGCGAGAAACATGACGTTGCGGGGATGCCCGCCGACGCCTGGGACCACGGCCTTCTCAATGAAGCTGACGGGATAGGCCGCGCGGGTGTTCTCAGTGATCTGGATGTCGGCGTAATCGGGCTGGCGGGTGAGGGGGTCGAGGATCACGTTTTCAAGCACCGAGCCGAAACGGATGGCGCGGTAGATCTGCGGCTCCTTCTCTTCGCTCAGGTCAACGCACTTGGCGTAACAGCCGCCCTCGAAGTTGAAGATGCCGGCGGCGCTCCAGCCGTGCTCGTCGTCGCCGATGAGGCGGCGCGCGGGGTCGGCGGAAAGGGTGGTTTTGCCGGTGCCGGAGAGGCCGAAAAACAGGGCGGTGACGCCGTCCGAGCCGACATTTGCCGAGCAGTGCATGGGCAACACGTCGCGCTGCGGGACGAGGAAGTTCATGACGCCGAAGATGGACTTCTTGATCTCGCCGGCATACTTGGTGCCGCCGATGAGGAT
>JBEKZR010000007.1:0-25869 GCA_049509715.1 Occallatibacter sp.
ACGCCAAGATCGCCGAGGAAGCGCGCACCCAGTACACGCTCGGCTACCTCAGCCACCAGCCCTTCATCGACGGCAAGTTCCGCAAGATCGAGGTGCGCGTTGACCGGCCCGGCCTGGAAGTTACGAACAAGCAAGGCTATTACCCCTCCGGGCAGGATGTTCACTAGCCTGTGAACTCTTCAGCAGCCGCGGCAGGCCTGGGATTGTTCTCGGCCGCCTCCTGGGGCGGCTCGGACTTCGTCGGCGGCGTGGGCGCGCGCCGCGCTCCCGCTTTACTGGTGGTTGCCTCCGGCCACATCTTCTCCCTGCTCGTGCTATTGGCCGTCTGCCTGGGAATTCGGCTTGCCCTGCCCGGCCCACACTATCTCTGCTATGCCGCCTTGGGCGGCTTTGAAGGCTCGCTGGCGCTGGCCCTCTTCTATCGCGCGCTGGCCATGGGCGCCATGGGGCTCACCGCGGCCCTCACCGGCCTCCTCACCGCCCTCGTTCCCGTCACCTTTTCTCTCTTTCACGACGGCCTGCCCAACCCGCTGACCGCAGCGGGATTGGCGATGGGCCTGGCCGCTATCTGGCTCATCACCCACGCGCCAGCCGCCAAGAGTTCCGAAATGAAGCCAACGCCCACGCCGCCGGCCGCGCTCCTGCTCGGCGCGCTGGCGGGCATCGGCTTTGGAACGCAGTTGATTATCTTCAAAATGGCTGCCGGAGGCGGCATGTTGTGGGTCATGACCTCGGCCCGCGCCGCCGGCTCTCTGGCCCTGCTCCTGGTTCTCTTCGCCATGCCGCCCAAAGCCCCCTGGCGCGGCTTCTGGCTCACCGGCATCGCGGCCGGAGCGCTGGACACAGTCGGCAATCTCTTCTATCTCCAGGCCACCCGCTTCGGACGGCTCGATGTCTCCGCGCTGGTCTGCTCGCTCTACCCCGCCGGCACCATCCTGCTGGCCGCGCTTATATTGCGTGAGCGCCCCGCCCGCCGCCAGATAGCCGGCATGGCTCTCGCCCTGGCTGCCGTCGCGCTGCTCAGCGTGTAGGGCCTGGGCAGCAGACACTTCACGCACAAAAAGGCCAGCGCGCCCGCACAGGCCTTTGCATTTTCTTCTATGAATTCGCGCGGCTCCGGCAACGGCGCCCGTCCAGGCCGCAAACCCGGCCCGGACCCTGGTGGCGCAGTGCCTTATTTAGGCTCGATCGGCGTCGAGGGTGGCGGCGCGGGTGCTGCATTCTGCTGCACGGTCGGCGCGGGAGGCGTAGGCTCGCTCACGCCCTTCAGGCCTTCCTTGAAGCCCTTTAGCCCTTCACCCAACCCTTTGCCCAACTCCGGCAGCCGCTTGGCGCCGAACAGCAGGAATGCCACAACAGCAAGAACTAGCAGATGCCACGGCTGAAGCAGATCGCCCATTCTCTCACCCTCCGCGCGCCGCGCTGTCGCCGGCGCACTCTATCACTGGTTATTGTCGCACAAAGCCGCAGTTCCGCGCAGCGTATCCCGTCTGCTTCGCCACGGTCAACGACCGAACCCCGTACCCGATCCGGATAGCCACGGCGCGCCAAGCCCCCACTCCGCCCACCACTCAACCACGGACCGAGTTCCTGGACGCAAGGGCGTTTAACAGTACCTATTTAAAAAACGGCTTGCATCTGGCGTATTCTCCTTGCACTGCGCGCGCTCCCGGCTTGTCGGCTTTAAATCTTGAAATCATCGCATTTCTACGAAATATCCGCGTCTCCCGGAGCAATTCCATCCAGAGGGATTCTTGTGTTTTCGGAGTGCCGAATCATTCTTTGAGTGCCTGAAACGCTTTTGACAGACTGGGCATTGGAATATGTAGGTTGGTTCGTAGCGAGAAGTTCTCCTTCGAACCGAGGGTCCAAAGCTCCGTGTACTGCCGCTCGTGCTCGAGACAGGTCGGATTGGGAAGCCCGATGACAGTTCAATCTGATAGCGAGGATCAAAGTTCTGGTCTGTGACTCTCAAAGAGCCGATTTTTGCAACATTGAAGGCCTTCACCTGTCCGGAGGATTCCTCCCAAGCATAAAGCAAGAGATTTCCCGTCGATTGTGCACGACGGATTGAATAGGGTTCCGCTCGTCGGTGTTTAGCGCTATAGAGGAACTCAATCATACGCCTGTTTGTGCCGGCAAAGCGGATCATCTCCAGCGGAGCGCCGACGTTCCAATACTGAATGCCAAAGGGAGAAATCAGAACTTCGCCCGCACTGGGAGTGGCAGCAACAGCTTGGATTTCTTCAACAATCATGCTGGCTTCTTCTAGAAAATCCAGCAAGTCAGGTAGGCGCTCCAAAAGGATGTCCAGGTCTGGTAGTGCCGGAAGTTGATGCGCCAGCATGTTTGACCATTCAGTTCTCAGCTCCACGTCTGTTTGTATTTTTCTGACGATCTCGCCTACGTCTGGGGCAGCAAAAGACTTGGCCGCGCACTTTAGCTTGAAGAGTTCGCGCACTTGCTCAAGATCGAGCGTGTCGCCGCGATTATCAAGAAGAAAGACCACGTCGTATAAGTCGCGTGGCCGTGTGCGTTCGTAGAGAGCACGCGCCTTTTCTGCGAGGAGCTCATGAAAAGAGTAAACAAGAATGCTGCTGTCTGGAATCTGGTCGGGATAAGGGTGAAGTATGTTCCGTTCCTCAGGCTCTTCCTGCAACGGCTCATGGTGGGTTATGTCGAACAGGACTCTGGGCGGCGTAGGGGTAGGATTTGCAAGTGGGCCGCGGTACGAGATCTTTCCTTCGTAGGTAGTCCCTCCTTGGAGATTTCGTCGCTCGCGCACCTGAACCAGATCTGCGGGAAATACGATGCCGCTCAGCTCCTCGGCAACCTGTGCCAATCTCAAGAGTTCCTGTCTTATTTCCTCCTGTGAATAGGGTGCATCTGGAAGAAGCGAGAAGTCTAGGTCTTCTGAGAACCTGTAGGTTTCGAAATAGCACTTCTTAATCGCAGTTCCACCTTTGAATATCCACTGTTCTTTCAAAGGCAATGTACCTAGCGAGGCCAAGAGCCATCCTAGCACGAAGTCTTTTTCGACGACGTCGGGCCGCAATTGCCACTCTGCAGCTCGATCAAGGATGTCCTGCTTGCTAATCATTCGTTAGGCCGCCTCTGACGCAACGGAAATGGCTGCATTTATCTTCAGATTCCAGCGACGCAGAAGCTTACCAGGCTGTTTAATGTCGGGGTCGAGGAGTGAGTATCCAGCAGAAATGTGTTGTTTCGCCAATTGCTGAACCCTCTCAGATCCGTGCCATAGAAGTTCCGACAAGTAGCCAAGCCGCTTCCATGCTGCTCCATTCGCCGATGTAGTTGCTTCCTTCAGCAGTTTTTCCATATTTTTTTCGGGAAGTTCCCAGTAGACATTCATCATGTGGGCGAGGTGTCGTATGCCGCCGCACAATTGTGGGGCGCGGAGACAGTCGACAATCGTACGTTCTCTTGACGAGACGAGTACTGTGGTTGAGCCGCGCCATATCGAAACAGTGCCGGATAAGCGAGCTCGCGGAACCTTGAATAGACGGAATTCATGATTGGCGAGCGTAACAGAACTGCTGCGGATTGGCGCACTCGTAACAATCAATGTCGATCGGAACATCTGTTCGGTTAGACCCCAATGTTCTGCAGCGCTCCACCCGCCGATATAGCAGGGGGAGAATGCCTCAACCGCGAGAATCCAGGCATCCTCGGGAGCCGACGCCTGTCCTGGTTCAATCTCCGAGGGCAAGATCATGTAGAGACCGCGCCGAATCCGTTTAGCCCACCCCCCGCGCATTAATGATGCAAGTCTGATGGCGGCCTCGCTAGCTGAAACGTTGAGCGCTTTGGCTGCATTGGGGACTGATATCAATCCCGACTTGGCTGCACGTGACAATTTCGCCAAGACGAGTCGTCGATTGCTCCGGACTTTCTCTGAAACAGTCATGGGATATTTTATATGTCAATCTTGCGTATATTTCAATATATCTACACTATGAATATAGCGTATGGTATATTTTGTATGTATAAACAATACATTATGACATGTTTAACCACTAAGACTATACCACGCAGATCTGGCCGATATTGAAATGAAGCCGAAAGATGATGCGATTAGGGCCTACCAAATTCCAGTACATGAGCAGAGCCCCGATTGTCAGATCAGTATCGACAAGTCGGCATATCGTAAGCGAAAACGTGGCGGAATTTACGCACTGTCGTATCGATTCCCTGAAACGCCCCTCCATGGTCCGATTCGAGGACGCTCCGGAGCATCCCGGCCCGGGGAACCGGAGCCCTGGACAGAACGCCAATCTGGATGCGAAACATGCGCAAATTGGGTACAAAATGTGCGCAAAAAGGGGTCAATAAGGGCCTAATAAGGGCTTATTTTGCGTACTTTTACATAGTTTTGGAGACTTCCAGGGCCCACTTTCACCGTATATGACGACCTGCAAGGCGGCTTTCCTGCAAATTGGCGTCCAAACACCCTCTTTGTCGGCCTCTATGCCGACTAATCTGTCCGCTTGCAGGCCGACTTTTCAACTTCCACCTGGCCCCTGATCTCTGACTCCTGTTCACCGTCGTGTGTTCACAACCAGCGCCTGCGCAGCCTTCTTCCCCGCGCACTGGTAGGAGTGCGGCGTGCTCGAGTCGAAGTACGCCGCGTCGCCTGCCTCCAGCGTGCATTCCTGCTCCCCGTGGCGAATTCCAAGCTCCCCCTCCAGCACATACAAAAACTCGCTCCCCGCGTGCTGATGCGCCTTCGGCTCCATCTCCTTTCCGAGCGGCTGAAACTCCGCAAAGTAAGGGTCCATCTCCCGGTCCGGCGCCATGGTTCCCAGGCTCTCGATGAAGGTTGTCGGCGGCTCCGCCCCGCTTTGCGGCAACCTCATCCGTTCCTTTCGCCGGTGAATCCGGAACAGCGCCTGCGGCTCGCTCTCAAAGAAATACGACAAGTCCTTTGAGAACACCACTGCAATCCGCGCCAGGTTCCGCAGCGTCGGCACCACCCGCCCCGTCTCCAGTTGCGACAGAAAACTCGCCGACAGCCCCGTATGCCGCCCCAGCTCCACCAGCCCCATCGACCTCTTCAGCCGCAGCCGCTTGATCCGCTCCCCAATCCGTTTCTCCTCAATCACTTGCTCCGCGGTCTCTGGATCCACCTGGGTCTTCTGCGTCTCCTCGCTCTTCGCCGCTGCCAACTCGCCCATTGACCCCTCCTGTCTGCACATAGAATGCTTTCCGGAAAAAACTTTGTCCACATCAAAAAATATTTCCGTCCCACTAAATCAACCCGCCCCTCGGCCAGCATTGTATTCACCAAAACGAAAAGCATATCCATCCCGTCAATACCGCCCGCACCACTGCCCGCACCGCCCACCCCGCGTTATCCTAAGGAGTCCGGCCGCGCTGGTCACCGAGGTACTTTATGTCCGCTGATTCAAACACTCCTGCCGCGCAAGCGGCGTCTGCCGCACCGCAGGTGCCGTCTGCCCTGCCGCCGGTGGCCACCATCGACACACTCGCCCGCCACGAAGGCCAATCCGTCACCCTCCGCGGATGGCTCTACAACCTCCGTGAGAGCGGCAAGCTCCTCTTCCCCATCTTTCGCGACGGCACCGGCACCATCCAGGGCGTAGCGCACGTCAAGAGCGTCCCTCCTGCCGTTTTCGAAGCCCTCAAGTCCCTCACGCAGGAGTCTTCAGTCATCGTCACGGGGAAGGTGCGCGCGGATAAGCGCGCGCCGGGAGGCTTCGAACTCGACGTTGAGGACCTCCAGGTCGTCCAACGCGTGCCGGAAGGCGACCCATACCCCATCACTTTGAAGGAACACGGCGTCGACTTCCTCATGGAGCATCGCCATCTCTGGCTCCGCTCCCCGCGCCAGTCCGCCATCCTCCGCATCCGGGCCGAAATTATGCGCGCCGCGGCGGAGTATTTTGACTCCAACGGCTTCATACGGACCGACCCGCCCATCCTGACACCGGCAGCGTGCGAAGGCACGTCGACCCTCTTTCCCGTCGATTATTTCGGCGACCCAGCCTTCCTAACTCAGTCCGGCCAGTTATACATCGAGTCCACCGCTTTGGCCCTGGGCAAGGTCTACAGCTTCGGCCCGACGTTCCGCGCGGAAAAATCCAAAACCCGGCGTCACCTCACCGAGTTCTGGATGGTCGAGCCCGAAGTCGCCTTTATGGACCTGGACGGCCTACTGGAGTTGGCCGAAAACTTCCTGAGCCACATCGTTCAATCCGTTCTCAAAAATCGCGCCGCCGAGTTGACGGTCATCGGCCGCGACCGCACCAAGCTGGAAGCCATCGCTCCGCCCTTCCCCCGGCTCACCTACGACGAGGCCGCCAGCCTGCTTAACCAGGCCCACAAGGACGGCCAGCTCGAAGCGCCTTTTGAATACGGAAACGACTTCGGCTCCCCCGACGAAACCTGGCTCAGCAGCCAGTACGACCGCCCCGTCATGGTCCACCGCTATCCGGCCAACGTCAAAGCCTTCTACATGGAGCCCGACCCCGCGAACCCCAACCTCGCCCTGTGCGTCGACGTCCTGGCCCCCGAGGGATACGGCGAAATCATCGGAGGCTCGCAGCGCGTTTCGAGCTATGAGCTGCTCAACTCCCGCATCGAGCAGCACCAGCTCCCCAAGGAAGCCTTCCAGTGGTATCTCGACCTGCGCCGCTACGGCAGCGTTCCGCACAGCGGCTTCGGCATGGGCATCGAGCGCGTGGTCGCCTGGGTCTGCGCCCTGGACCACGTAAGAGAAACCATCCCCTTCGCGCGGACGCTGCACCGGATATATCCATAACCACCCCAGCGACGAAGACCTGTCGCCGGGGACCCCGGTACCCGCTACGGCAGTGGACAGTGGACAGTGGACGGGAAAACAGCTTTTAGCTATTAGCTTTTAGCTGCTAGCTTTAAGCCGCCAATTGCTAACACAAGGCTAGTGTTACCGATCAATCCGCAGTTGGAAAGGGGACAGTTGGAAGTTGAAAGTCGGCCTGTGGGCCGACAGATTAGTCGGCCTGGAGGCCGACAAAGAGGCTGTTTGGACGCCAATTTGCGGAAAAGGCGCCTTGCAGGTCGTCAGAATGCCGTGAAGGTAGGCCATGGAAGTCTCCAAAACTATGTAAAAGTACGCAAAATAAGCCCTTATTAGGCCCTTATTGACCCCTTTTTGCGCACTTTTTGCGCGCATTTTGGCCCCTTTTTTCTGTACATTTTTCGCGTCCAGGAGGAAACAGCTTCTAGCTACTAGCCGCTAGCTTTAAGCCGCCAATTCCGAACGCAAGGCCGGTGTTCCCGATCAATCCTCACTTGTCCTGGGCTCCGGTTGCCGGGCCGGGATGCTCCAGAGGTCATCGAATCGGACCATGGAGGGGCGTTTCAGGGGTCGGTACGGCAGTGCGTAGATTCCCCCGCGCTTTCGCTTCCGTTATGCCGACTTGCCGGGACTTAACCGAAATTCGCGTAACTTCCGAGTTGGCGACAACCCTGCCCCATATACTGCTCTTATGGCCCATAGTTTTTCAGGGTCTGGGGTTTTAAGCGGGTCGAGGGGCAAAGGCTGAATGGGAGATTTCTGTGGCTATCGTGCGCGCGAGAACTAAATCCATGGACGAGCGACTCAAGGCACTCAAATCGCTTCAACAACTCATTTGCGTTGCCGCCGCGGCGGTGCTTGCGTTTGCTTTCACTTCGGATCAGTCCAAGGAATACAGAGCAGCACTCGATGAACTTGAATTTTTCAGAAAAGTCGATCTGAAAAATTACCCCGTGTATGTGAAGCGACAGTTTGCGACTCAAGAGGAGGCGAACCGTACTCTTCTGCTGAAAGCTGCTAAGCAGGCACATCTGATTGTTCGCAATTCTACTGTGTTTTCTGAGCCTTTCGTCATGGATTCTCCACCTCTGGGTCCGGACACACGCTTGCGCGACTTTGAGGACTTCGTCACTGCTCAGCATACGGTTGGTATTTATCTGGTGGATGATGAGCGCGAGGTTTTCACGCGGCTCACAGAACAGTTAAAGCAAAGACCGCAACAGCCGGTGCCAGTGCCCCAGCCAGTTCCCACGACAGAGGCTCCTCTGACTGTGACCGGTATCTACGCAACTTACGGCGGTAGCGGCGGGATGATGCTTAACAACGTTCAGATGGCTGATCCTGTTGTCCTTCACAACAGTCCAAATCTGGAAAGCCTGCAATTCCTGCTCTTCAACGGACTACCAATGCCGCCGTCGCCTAATTTTACGGTCGGTTGTACATTCAAACCGAGCGAAAACCTGCGTCTCGCACTTGATTGGCTCCGGTCAGATGAGAACGGGAAGAATCTGATCGATCCAGGGTCGGGCATCGTTTTTCCCAAGCTTAAGCCCTTCTGGGAGCGGATTGCGGATATGGGAGCCAATAATGCCGCTCTCTTCTTGCAAGAGCGTATTGAGGCAACCACACGCGGCACCCTAAATCTCTTTGGGGTGTCGGTGGATCGTGATCTTATCCTCTTGGCGGGGCCAGCGGCTCTTTTAGCACTCATGCTCTTTTTTCTGCTTCATCTGAGACAAGTAAACGCGCCAGTGTCATGGAGCAAACAGGAAATCGAATCCGCTAGAGAATATCCGTGGATTGCTTGTTTCCAAGACCGACTCAGCGGACTTGCAACTTATCTTTGTCTCATCGTCCTGCCCATCGGTGCGAGCTTCCTTCTCCTATTCAAACATGGTGAATCAGGAGATAGTACGACACGGTGGGGTGCGATTCTAAGTCTCTTCTTGATCGCGGCTGGAGTTTTCACAACAATTGCAATCCACGGATTCCGCAAGCACCTGCAAGATGGAGAGTCGCCGGCAAACTCCGCTCTAAGCGAGCCGGTGAAAGGCATGTGAGGGAGAGGAAACGACCTTAGGACCGGACGTATGACCGCCAACTCGGAAGTTACCCGAGTTTCGGACTTATTCGTACAGGACGCCCATAGCGCCCTGGATCTTCGATCCCAGATTCAGTCCCAGGATCCCATGACACTGGCCGACATATCGGTACGAATCAGTTGTGAACAGGCGATCCGGCGATTTCCGAGGATCATTAAACCACGTTTCTTAGAGTCCAAGTACGTCGCGCATTGCCAACTGGGCAATCTCCTGCATCAGGCGATTGTCTTTGACTGTGGAAATCTGGTCGAGTGGATTATCGGGGTCGATATTTCTCTTGATGGCGTGCTTGATCCCATTCACTTTGATCTCGCGGAGATAATGTTCCAGGTTCGGGTGCTTCGCCAGGATGTCCCTCATTCTGTCTGTGTAGGACCTGTCCAATAGCGACAGTTTCGGGATTGCGACGTTATCGAGCCAATCTGCACGCGCCTTATTTCCCTTATTCGGCATGGCCAGTTCCAATATCTTGTAGTAGGACAGGAATTCGTAGAAAGTGCTGCTTGAGTTCTGCGCCTCTCTGTACAATCCAAGTGCCAGTTTCTGGTCTGTGGTGAGGGCCAGCTTTGTGCCACGTTGAAGGTATCCCGGATCGACGCGGAGTCCTCCAGACATTCGAGGGCTATAGACTTTCGAATGTGCAGTCCTCGCTCCGCCGACGCCCTCCTTGATCCGTGCATGTCCGCCATGTTGCCAGACGAGAAGGCTGAGGAAGCGGTTGAGTTGGTCATCCTCGGCCTTGTGGTCGTGAAGATTCGCTACGCCGATGCTGATAGTGGCCTCCGCTTCTGCGGTCCCGTTGATCCAGCGCATGACCTTTCCCTCAAAGGTGACATACGCATATGGGTCGGTTCCAATTTTCAGCGTCGTATCGAGCACATAGTCTATTTGGAACTTGAGGCCGTCTTCCAGCCATGCGTGATCCAGCGTCGAGAGGGTTACGCTTCTGTGCCAGAAGTCCCTGTCGAGCACATCTGTCAATTTGCCGAAAATATCGCCCGCTAACCATCCAGGGTCACAAAGGTTTGACAGCGGTCTCCATACATACGACCGCGAATAGTCTAAGTGCAGGAAGGTCCAGTCGCATTGGACCGGGCCGCGCTCAGACTCCGGCAGTGCAGCCTTGATTAGTGTGTGGTAGTTGGACCGATTTCTCTCGAAATCGTCGGCAATCGCAAACACGGAGAAGAGGCCAAGGAACTGATGAAGAAAGCCTGTTCGAACGAGAAGCTGGCTGAGGATAAAGTCGAGCCGCGTCTCTTGGGTCGTCTTCGCACCGATGATCTGAACCGGTTGGCCATCAGCGTCGTGGTAGTAATAGTTTCCATCCTCGCCTTGGAACACTTGTTGTTCTTCAGCGATCTGTCGGCGAAAAGACGAGTTCCAGCCACTTAGTTCGTCGATTCCTTCGATGAGGTAGCCCCGGAGTTCATTCCATGCATCTTCGCAGGGTCGCTTGACTATGATCTGTAAGGCGCGGACGCAGGAATCGATTGATGAGCGCTGGTTGGAGGCTCCTCTAGCGTGGTAATGCAAGAAGTTGTTTAAGACTGCGTACCATGTCGAGTCCGGGAGCACTCGATACTGTCCGTGCACCACTCCTTTCTTGATAAGCGAATTGAACAGTTCTGGCGCGCTTTGACTCTTGAGACCGTCCAATACGCTCTGTGCCGACTCGTAGATATTGTTTGGAGGGTACACGATACCGGCATCAAACCGGACAAAAGGTGTCTTCTCCGGCTCGCCGATTTCCAGGGGTTGCTGTGCGGGTCGCTTTCTCATTTGGGATCTGCAGAGATCCTATCAAGAATGGCAGTAGTGTATCGGTCAACGGATGACATCCCGAGCATCTGGATCAGCACAAGGAGGGCAAGGCGCACATTGAACGCGACTTGGACGCACTCGTAGGATCAGTATCGACAAATGCCGTTGCGTTGGCCAATTCTCATTTTTCTGGAGGGAGCAGGCGCCTAGAGCATTTTTCCTATTGGTGTAGAGTGCGGCGTGGACCGGGAGGTCCACGCGACAGCCGGCCAGGAGGCCGGCGCTACCCTCTGCAAACTGCGGAAAGACGCCGCTTATATGGTATGAGGCCCGAAAAACGTGCCTCAGGGACTGAAGCCCGACGCTGATTCTGCTGCGTTTACGGCACGACTGAAGTCGTGCCCTGACGCGTTGCTGGGGCATTGTGGATCGTGGCTTTATACGCGGGTTGAAACCTCCGCCTCCCTCCACAGCGACAAGGCCCCGTGGCTAAAGCCACATTGATGGCAAGCCGGCGTTCAGGAGCCTGAAGGCCCCTGCTCCCTCCGGCTGAAGTTCCAGAAGCCGAAACATCTTCTCCTTCCGCCAGACGCGGCTCCCCAGCTTTTGAATTTCATCCCGCACAACTTGGCGCATCGGCGCATTTCTGTATGGACTGGGCAGGCTGACAGAAAAACAAAGGGCGGCAGCCGAAGCCGCCGCCCATCGAGGGAAAGCCGCATTTGCTCTAGAATTCCAGCCGCAGCGATAGCTGCACCTGGCGCGGGCTGTAGGCAAAGTTGGAGCCGGAGTTGGTGACAGCGCGGAAGCCGGTGGCATTGACTCCACTGCCGCTCTTTGGAACGAAGGTCAGGGTCGCACATTCCTGCTGCGCCTGTCCCGGCACCAGTTGACCAGTGCAACCACTGGTCACGGAGGAGTTGGACGAGAGGTTGTAGGCAGTGGTGCTCTCAGAGGTAACGTTCTGGTGATTGGCCACATTGAAGAACTCGCCCATCAACTGCAAGTGGTAGGTCTTACCGTAGGTCTGAAATGCAAACTGCTTTTCCAGGCGCATATCGACGACCATGGTCCGCTTGAGCTGATAGGTGTTGCGTCCGATAGCGGGAATCCAGTAGTTGCTGCCGGCGCCGTTCCAACTGGAACCGTAGGCGGAATACGAAGGATAACCGCTGCCGATGGTGGCCGAAAACGGCAGGCCATTCTGCGCCTGGTAGTCAAGGTTTAGATTCCAGTCGTTTGCAGCCCACTTGACCCAGTCGTTTCTCTGTATGTTGGGTGAACTGATCTGCGCCCAGGCGACCAGGCGGTTTTCAACGTTGAATGCGGAGTTTCCGTAGTTGGCGCCCTTCTTGTATCCGTCGATGTTGTACGGATCGAACCAGCCGCTGCTGAGAGTGGTGGTCGTCTCGTTCTGGTCGTAGTCCAGGGCGTGCGACCAGGTGTAGTTCACGTCGTACTGGATGAGTTTTGACGACTTGTTCTCGATCTCGGCGACGCCGGCGTTGTAGCTGGAGTTGATGTTGCTGAACAGTTCGTTCACAGCCCCGAAGTTGGTGTTGATCAGGTTGGTGTAGGTGGGAACGGTGAAGGTGGTTCCGTTGGGAAGCGGGCCCGCTCCGGCGGAATCGGAGACGGTGATAAAGCTGTCGATCACGCCGTTGGGCGATCCCGTTGCGTTCGTATTCGCATTGGGGTTGAGGTTGATGTTGAGCGCATTCGGCAGTTCCCGGCCCAGCGCGCCCATGTAGCTAATCTGGGCCACCGTGCCGTGGCCAAAGTCGTGCTGAATGGAAAAGTCGAACTCATGCACCTGCGGGTTGCGGAAGTTCTGCGCGAAGAACTGCGAACTCGGAGCGGAACCGGCCGCGGCGGAAATGATGTTGGGAAAGAGCGGCGCGGTGGGGTTGTTCGGCTTGATTGACGCCGAAACATATTGGCCGGCCGGGCTGCCGGTATTGAGCAGGTTGTTCAGCAGCACGCCGTTGGTGACGCGGCCAAAGTAGAGACCGTAACCGAGACGCACGGTGGTCTTGCCGTCGCCGAAGGGATCGTAGGCAATGCCGATGCGCGGACCGATATTGTTCTTGTCGCTGGGGTGGTTGGTAAGGTTGGCGGCGGCAGCAAGCGCCGGGCAGGCGCCGGGGCCGGTGTAGGCGGCGCACAGGCCGTTCGTCGAGGCAAGGTAAGGCGTGAAGCTGCCAGAGGCTGTAACCAGCGACGAATACGGAGCGGGCAGGCTTTCATAGTCGTAGCGCAGGCCCAGATCGAGCGTCAGCCGCGGGGTCAGCTTCCAATGATCTTCCCCAAAGAAGCCGTAGTCCATGGTCGCCAGATCCCAGGTTGTGGGTCCGAAGCCCTGGACAAAAGTACCGCAAGGAGCCTTGCCGGTGTAATTCGTAGTGGCGCTTCCGGGAGCGGAGACCGAACTGACGCTGTTGCACACACCGGTCGCGCTTCCCTCGTTCAACAGGTCGGCGAAGTAGTTGCCGATGTAGCTGTAAGTGTAAACGCCGTTGCCCTCATACGTGTTGTCGAGCAGGTCGTAGTTATGGATCATGTCTACGCCGAACTTGATGTTATGGTTGCCTTTTTGCCACGCGGCTGTATCGCCGACCTGCCACTTGCGCTCGTCGGGCAGCGCTTTGCGGTAGGAGTAATACGGCGATCCCAGATAAAACCCAATCGAGGTATCCAGGGCGACTTCCGGCACATTGGGCGTGAAATCTCCAGCGGCGGTATTCGTGATTCCGTTCGTGCCCTGCAGGTACTGCTTGGTATAGGAGCTGTAGGGCTGCTGACCCTCGTCATTCAACTCGCGGCCGTACTGATAGCGAACCTCGTTGGAAATGTTTTTGGTAATAAGACTATCCAGTTTCGTCAGAGCGTAATCCAGTTTCACAAAATCGGTGCCAAACGTGTCGATGGCATAGGTGTTGGTGGCCTGGGTCTGCACGCCGCCGGGCGAATCCCAACGCAGACGGTGGTAGAGCACGCTGAGGTGATTCTTTTCGTTGATCTGCCAGTCCAGCTTGGGCGTGTTCAGCTCCTCATTGCCGGTGCGTGGAACGGCGCCGAGATCGGAAAGCAGGTTCGTCAGTTGCGTGGAATACGCCGCGGCGCCGGCGGCGTAGGCGCCACCGAGAGCCGGGATTCGCGCGGCCAGCTCGCAGGCCTGCTGGTCCACCGAACTGGCAGCCGCGCCGCCGCTGGGAGGGGTGATGTAGCCCGCGTTGGAACCGGTCGCGTTGCAGGTGTAGCCAGTGTTAAGAGTCGCATCCGGGAGGGTAAAAAACGAGCTGGGAGTATTCGCCTTGCCGGTGCCGGGGAAGTTGCGGCGATACTGGGCGTAGCCGTAGAACCAGAAGAGCTTATCCTTCTTCAACGGGCCGCCGGCGTCGAATCCCCATTCCTTGCGCCAGTCGACCGGCTTGTAGGGAATGGTCTCAAAACTCGGCGTGGATGTGGTGGAAGTGTTGATGGTGTTCGTGGTGTAGGGATTCATCGCGCCCCAGTCGTTGTCGCGGTCGGAGAAATACGCGATGCCGTGGAGCGTGTTGGTGCCGCTCTTGGAGATGGCGTTGATGACGCCGCCGGCGGCGCGCCCGAACTCCGCCGAGTAGACGCCGGTATTCACCTGGAACTCCTCGATCATGTACTTCGATGTGGAGTAGCCTTCACGGGTACGGCCGCGCTCTTCAGAGTAGTAGGCCTGGTTGTCGTCCGCGCCGTCGATTTCTACGTTGTTCAGAATGGGGCTGATGCCGCGGAAGGCAATCAAGCCAAAACCGTTCGAGTCTCCCACCGCCGCCGGAGTCAGCAAGGTCATATCCGACCAGCGGCCGCCGTTCAGCGGCAAATTCTCAATCGAGTTCACGGTCAGAACGGAGCTGATATCCGGCGACTCGAAGTTCAGAATGGGAACCTCGCCGGTCACTTCCACGGTCGCGGTTGCGCCAGCGGCCAGCAGGTGCGGCACGACCTCCGTGGTCTCGCCAACCTGCACGATAACGTTGACCTCTTTGAACGGAGCAAAGCCCGCCGCGTTCACCGTCACGGTATAGATCGCGGCAGGCAATTGCGCCGCCTTGAAGTAACCGCTGCCATCCGAGGTCAGTTGGAGCTCGGCATTGGTGCCGTCGTTGTGGATGACGATCGCCGCGCCCGGAACCACGGCGCCGCTGGGATCGAACACGGTGCCGGCTATAGAGCCTTCCGTGTAGGTCTGCGCCAGTGCGTGGCCTCCAAAGGCCATGCACAGCGCGAAAATTACCGCAAATCCCAGTTGAATGAGATGGTTTCTTCTCGACATGGTGGCTCTCCTCAGGTTTTGCTGCGGTTCAGTCTGGTTTATCGCACCGGCTCGATGCGGGGAATCGAACGCTCCGTGGCGCTCTCGCCGGTCTCGGACACGTCCGCGAAATCAGATCGCTGAAATATCCAGTTCGACTAATTGATTCCGCCAGCTTGCTTGATTGAAATACGGCAACATTTCAGCCGAATGAAAGGCAGGTAAACGCCGGATTGTTTGATTGAAATACGCCAATATTACAGCCAAATGAAAGGCAGGTAAACGAAATGTGAACACCAGCTTGCAGTCCATCGCCCGCGCCCGCCAAGCGGCCACGTGGGAGTTCATGGAAGGCGGGGCGAAGCGCGGCGGCGAACAGGCCGAAGAGAAGAAGCAGAAAACGGCGATCGGCGAGCCAGCCGCCGAAGCAGGCCGGCTGCCGGAAGACCTGCGCAAAACAACAAAAGAGCCGCAGCCTCTTCCATGGCTGCGGCTCCTTGCAGCTGTTGTACATTTCGTCGAAATTGTGCAGTGGGCCGGTTTGAAGAAGAATTCTCTCAGGGGTTAAAGCCCGATTCCTCCTTGCAGTTCTGCGGCACGGCATCCGACCCGGAGGATACCCCGGTACCGGGTCGTGCCCTGATACAAAGCTCGCTTCTGAATCACACAACAGGTACGGTTGGGGTTCGTCGTTTCCCAGAGCCCAAAAGCGGGACATGGGTGCCCGGCCTGGGTGAGGTTTCGCGTCAGGTTGAGGTCCGAGGCCTCCCCCTGCGCAAAGAGCGCGAAAGGGTGGGGTACCTGCTCCATTATTCTGATTCAGGATAGACGTAGCCAAGCGGTGATTCTCGGGCCGCAATCGCACTCTTCAGATACTCCTCCTTATCTAGCAGCCATGACCGGATGATGAACAGCGCTACTTCCTGTTTTGAACGCCCAAACCGCCCGTACGCCACAAGGGCTTCTATCATCCGGAATGTCACAGGGTCCACTGTAGTGATATCGAGTTGGCGACCAGGCACACTGTTTTCTGGTCTGCCTGGTTTCTTTGAAGCGTCTTCCCCCATTTGCAACCCCCCTTGTAATCCATTTAAAATAGGATTATAACAGTAAAAGAGGATGGAATCGGATTGCAAGTCGGGTTGACCCTATTGTCCACAGGTTCGCGATCAGGGGGTGTTGACTAATCTGATTCCTTCATCTGTAGAATGTACGCACGCTTCGCGTTGACGGAGGTTTGCATGGCTGAGACACAGAATATTCGCCCTGAGGATGTCGTGGTGGGGTTGCTGGCCACCCTCTCGAAGCAGGAGTTTGAAAGGTTTAAGGCCGATCCCGTTACTGTACATTCGAGCTTCTACACCTGGCGGGAGAAGAGCAATTCGTCCGGGCTCTTTGACCAATTCATTTTTGATAAGCGGGACTATTTCCCATATTCTGAGACGCTAGACCGGATCTTCGACGGTTTGCAGTTGGCGGGCTATTTGGAGAGGACAAACCCGCGCGGAATCTACTACATCATTGAGCCGGAAGTACAAGCACTGTTTCAGAGCGACGTGAAAGCGAGATTCACTGATCCCCAACTCGCGGACTTGGAGGTGCTCGCTGGGGAGTTCGTCAAAAACATCGCGACGGAGAAAAAACGAGCCACGCGTTAGCAATCCTGCAAAGACAGGCTCGCCCGAGCCTTCAAGGAAGCTTGCGGAGACCGTTTCTGAGTTCGCCGAGCAATTCCTCGGGGAGCCGACGATGCCACGTGGCCGGAAGGTCATTCACGACGCTATTTGGGGAACCCAGAGTCTCTATGAGAACGAAGTGGCGATCCTGGACACGCCCCTTCTCCAGAGGCTTCGACAGATCCATCAGACCGGATTTACCTATCTTACCTATCCCTCCGTAACGCACACACGCTTTGACCATACGTTAGGCGTGTTGTACCAAGCTGATCGACTAGGAAAGGTCTTGCTCGAAAAGTATACGGAGCGGGGCGGGAAAGAGGAAACCCTCATCGACTCCATTGGCATCCGACGATTACGCGTGGCAGCGCTCCTCCACGATTGTTCCCACGGTCCTTTTTCTCACACGAGCGAGGATTACTATCGCACTTTCCCAGAGATTCAAGAGTATATCGGTGCCCATGAGGGTCAATTCGAGGGTGCAAGCGCAAGCGAAGTGCTTGCCTACCTTATCCTCACGAGTGAACCGTTCAAGCAATTCTTGCGCAAGCTTGAGGCCAATTCGCCACTTAACCTAGACGCCGAGTGGCTTGCACAAATGATAACTGGTCAACTAACGAGATCACTGAACGGCCACTACCAATTGATCCTTAATGGACCATTTGATGCAGACAAGTTGGACTATATATTCCGGGATGGACACTATAGCGGGTTGCCCCTCGGCGTGGATCTTGATCGACTCTACCTGAAAACCGAGATTCACCTCATAAACAAACAAAATGCTCCAAAAAACTCCCCGATCTTTCCCGATCAGATGCGGCGTTTGGTAATGGCACGACCAGGGATCAATTCTCTGGAGCAAATTGTTGCGGCGCGGATGAATTTGACCGCAACCTTGTACCATCATCATAAAATTCGAGCATGCGATTGCATGTTAAAGGGACTGCTCCTTTTCTGCCGGGAAAACGCCGAAAAGCTTTGCGGACGCAAAATCGAGACGGCTGCCGATTTCCTTTATCTTACGGACTCCAAAATACTGGGCTGCACGGACGCAAAAGGTCCAATGGGCGAGATGCTATCGAATATCATCAATCGGCGCTTATATAAGAGAGCACTCGTGCTCTCGATGAATGGTTTTGAGCGTCCGGAATCCGAAGGAGAGACCGAGAAAGGAGAAGGGAAGGAGCTAAACCGGGTTCATAAGCTAATAGATTTGCCCTTTAAGGACCTGCGCGAACTGGCTGAAAAGATCTGGCAGAAAGCTGGAAGCCCAGGTAGGAAAGAGGAAGTGTGGCTCGATTTTCCAAAGGGGCCCAAAACGAAGGATTTGGCGGCCACGTTCGTGAATGTCGGGTCAATTGACCACCCTGAATTCGATACTCTTGAACATTTCATTCCTATCGAGCAATGGCAGAAACAGTATCTACAGCAGAAATGGCGGGGGCATGTGTTTTGCCGCCCGGAGCACATAAGCAAGATATCGTCTGCTGCGGCTAGCGTCATAGGCGATCAATTCAATATAAGATTTACGGATTATGCGTGGACTCAAGCAAATCTTCCCGCGTCTCGAAGGTGAGCGGGACAGCAAAACGAGCCGCAGTCTCTTCCATGGCTGCGGCTCCTTGCGGCTAACGTTCAGCCGGACTAAGTTGCAGAAAAACTACATTTCCTTGACGCCTTCGACGAAGGCCTTGAGCTTGCGCGAGCGGGAGGGATGGCGGAGCTTGCGCAGGGCCTTGGCTTCGATCTGGCGGATGCGCTCGCGGGTTACCTGGAAGCTCTGGCCGACCTCTTCCAGGGTGTGCTCGGAGCCGTCTTCGAGGCCGAAGCGCATCTTGATGACGCGCTCCTCGCGCGGGGTGAGAGTGCGCAGAACCTGCGAGGTGTACTCCTTGAGGTTGACGCTGATGACGGCCTCGGAGGGCGAGACAGCGCCGCGGTCCTCGATGAAGTCGCCGAGGTGAGAGTCTTCTTCCTCGCCGATGGGGGTTTCGAGCGAGATGGGCTCCTGTGCGATCTTGAGGACCTTGCGCACCTTGGCCACCGGGATGTCCATGCGGCGGGCGATCTCCTCGCTGGAGGGCTCGCGGCCGAGTTCCTGGACGAGCTGTCGGCTGGTGCGGATGAGCTTGTTGATGGTCTCGATCATGTGCACCGGGATGCGGATGGTGCGGGCCTGGTCGGCAATGGCGCGTGTGATGGCCTGGCGAATCCACCAGGTGGCGTAGGTGGAGAACTTGTAGCCGCGGCGGTACTCGAACTTGTCCACGGCCTTCATCAGGCCGATGTTGCCCTCCTGAATCAGGTCGAGGAACTGCAGGCCGCGGTTGGTGTACTTTTTGGCGATGGAGACGACCAGGCGCAGGTTGGCTTCAATCAACTCGCGCTTGGCCTGGTCGGCGTCCATGTCGCCCTGGATCATCTCGCGCTGGGTGCGTTTGAGCTCGACGATCAACACGCCCGCGTCAGCCTCGATTTTTTCCAGGTCGGCACGGCAGTTTTTCTGCTGGCGGCGATATTCCTTCTTCAGTTCCTCGCTTCTGCTGGCTTCGTGCTTCTGCTCCAGCGAGCGGATCTGGCGCTCCAGCGTGCGCATGGTGTCAACGGTCTTGTTGACCTTGTCCAGGAGGCGTTTGCGCTCCAGAGCCGTGTATTTGAGTTCGCGCACAATGCGGGAGACGAAGACCTTTTCGCGGGCGATGAGCCAGCGTGTGTGGCGCACGGCGGAGGCCTTGGTCTTGGGGCTGGACGCGGCCTGTTTCTCTTCAAGCTGCGCAATCCTCTTCTGGTGCTTGACCAGCGCGTCGATGCGAACCACCGTGGCTTTGACGCGAGTCTGCACCACTTCCTCGGTGAGTTCTTCCTCGTCGAAGATCACGACTTCTTTGATGTTGCGCACGCCGCGCTTCAGGTCCTCGCCCAAGGCCACGATCTCGCGGATCACAATGGGGGAGCGCGAGATGGCCTTGAGCACACGCATCTGGCCGCGCTCGATGCGCTTGGCGATCTCCACCTCGCCCTCGCGGGTGAGCAGGGGCACGGTGCCCATCTCGCGCAGGTACATGCGCACCGGGTCATTGGTTTTTTCCATCGTCCCGGGGGTCAGGTCGAGCTCGACATCTTCGCTCTCTTCCAGATCGAAGTCCTTGTCGGGGTGGAACTTGGGACCTTCGAGCAGGTCGATGCCCTGGGTGCCGATGGTGGTGATCAGATCGTCGAGATCCTCGGGCGAAGAAGCCATCTCATCCGGCAGGATTTCATTCACGTCGCCGTAGGTGAGATAGCCCTTCTCTTTGCCCACTTCGATCAGGCCCTCGATATCGTGATCGTGGTTGTGATCGTCGTGGTGGTCCTGGTTGTGTTCGAATTTGTTCTCAGTCGCCAATATGTTCCTACTCTCTTATGCAATGCAGATTCGGCGCCGTGTTGCGCGCAGGCGAGGCCGGCCCATGCGCACTCAACCCGATTTCCCGGCGAAAGACCGGAAAATTCGGCGCAGCTACACAAGGACCTGCGGTCACCCGCAAAAAGAAGCGGTCTCAGGGGTTTGCTCGGAACAGGATGACAAGCGCTTCAGGTTTGGCCTGGGTCGCCCGCGAGCCGCAGCTCATGGATGGGGCAAAGTGGCGCGCATCCGCACAGAGATCAATAGATTACCACAGTCTGATCCGGTTTCGCCAGGGCAAAATCGGGCGCATTCAAGGCCCTTGCATGCCGCTTCGCAACTGGCTTCGTCTTTGGGGCCGGGCCGTGTTGCTTCCCGCCCGCTCCCGCTTCTACAAATTAGACGCAATTGGGGGCCGGTTCGATGCACGAGTCAGGCTCGGCCAGGACAAGTTGGACCGTACCAGGGAAGGCTAGCGATCCGGCGGCTTCTGGTTGTGCAACTGGCGCAGCGCCCGGTCGAGATCGAGCTTTTGCTGGGTCAGCAGGGCCAGCTGGGCAAAGTCGCCGCGGCGCTCAGCCTCGGCGATCAGGGCGCGGAGGTCGCGCTGGCGGCGATCGAGGTCGCGTTCCTGAATCTCCTGGATGGCGCTCTCGACCTCATTCTCCTCGGGCGGATCGATTTCCTGGAGCAGGGTCTCGGCCAGCAAGGCCCGTTGTGCCGGGTCTTCGACCACATCCATCGGGTCGTTGGCCTGGCGGCCGGCGAGCGCCTGCAACGCAGAAAATGTGCCGAGATGCTCAAACCATGCGGGGTGCTGGGCAATGGCCTCGACCGCCAGCCGCCGCGTCCGCTCGAATTCCGGATCGGTGACGGCCAGCGCCCGCAGCAGCACCCGCTCAACTTCCGTTAGCGCCGCCGGCCGTGTTTCGATGCGGTCGCGGCGCTTGAGCGCGGCCTGGCGCAACTCCTGACGCAAAACGGCGGAGTCGATGCCCAGCTTTTGCGCGGCGTCGCGGGCAAACTGGTCGCGCGCCAGCATCTCCGGCATGCGGCGAATGTGCGGCAACAGGAAGTTCATGGCCTTGACCTTCTGCTCAGCGTTGGCGCCGGGAAAGGCAGCCCGGGCGCGCTCGATCAGGTAATCGGCCTGGCGACGCGCGCCGCGCAGGGCCGCCGTATAGGCCTCGACGCCCCGCTCGCGGATGTATCGATCGGGGTCCAGGCCGCCGTCAAGGGTGACGATCTTGATGGTGAAACCCTCCTCGGTGAGCAGGGCGATGGACTTTTCGGCGGCGTTGGCTCCGGCGGCGTCGGGGTCGAAGTTGACGACGACCTGGGAGGTGTGGCGGCGCAACAGAGCCACCTGCTGTTCGGTGAAGGCCGTTCCGCTGGTGGCGATCACGTTGTGAATGCCGCCAAGATAGACCGAGATGCAGTCCATCTGGCCTTCGACCAGCAGCGCAAACTCCATTTGGCGAATCGCCGCTTTCGCCTTGTCCAGGTTGAAGAGGACCAAACTCTTGGAGTAGAGCGGCGTCTCGGGCGAGTTGATGTACTTGGCGCCCGCCTTCTCGCCGGTTTCCAGCGCCCGCGCGGTGAAGGCGATTACCCGCCCGCCCTCGTTGGCGATGGGAAAGATGACGCGCTTGCGGAAGCGGTCATAGATGGGGCCCAGGCTGCCGTCTCCCTGCTCTTTTGAACTGAACAGGCCGCTCAAGCGCAACGTTTCGTTGTCAGCCATGCCGCTGAGCCGGTCGCGCAGGGCGTTGAAGCTGTCGGGGGCGTAGCCGATGCGAAATGTCTTGATGCCCTCAGGCGTGAGGCCGCGGCCAGCTAGATACTCGCGCGCCACGGCGCCTTCAGGCCCGCGCAACTGCTCCTCGAACCAGGCAGTTGCGGTTTCGTGCAGCTCCAAGAGCTTCGCTCTTTGGCGTGCCTCAGCAGCTTGCTCCGGCGAGGAGAATTCGCGCTTGGGCAGCGGAATGCCGCACTTGCCCGCCACAATTCGCACCGCCTCCGGGAAGGTGACGTTTTCGATCTTGGCGACAAAGCTGAAGACGTCACCGGAGGCCTGGCAGCCGAAGCAGTGGTAGAACTGGCGCACCGCATGGACGGAAAACGACGGCGACTTTTCCTTGTGAAAGGGGCACAGGCCGGTGTAGTTCTGCGCCCCCGCCTTGCGCAGACGGATGTAGCCCTCGATGATCTTGACGATGTCGGCCTGCTGCTTCACGGTTTGGGCAAAGTCGCTCACGGGGGTCTGTATTGAGGATAAGGCCGGACGGTGGCGGCGATGTGGAAGGCGTGGAAAGCGTGGCTAATTACGCATCGCCGGCCTCCCGGGAGTGTAGGGGATTGAGGTTCATCTCGCCCAGCTTGATCTTTCGAAAACAAGACGCTATTGTAGTGAGAATTCAGCGGTAGCACGGTCCGCTCAGGAGGATTGGCCTGTGAGACGATCCGCATTATTGATGTTGATCGCTTTGATGAGCATTCAACCAAGCCGCGCCCAGTCAGCTGTTCCCCAGAATCCCGTCGAAGCGATCGTGAAGCTCTTCGATACACACCGTATCGTGATGTTGGGCGAGGTCCAGCACGGATGCCGGCAGCAATGGGAACTGCTGCAGGAATTGGTAGCCGCGCCCGGGTTTTCCGAACGCGTGAACGACATTGTGATGGAATTCGGCAACGCCCGTTATCAGGACGTGGTGGACCGGTATATAGCCGGAGAAAACGTGCCCATCGAGCAGGTAGCGGGAGCCTGGCAGGACACCGTCGGAGCCTTCGGCCCAGTCTCGCCGGTTTACGGGAAGTTTTACGCGGCGGTGCGGGCGGTGAATAAGAAGCTTCCCAAACAACGACGCCTCCGCATAGTTTTAGGCGATCCCCCAATAGACTGGGACCAGGTGCAGACACGCGCGGATATTGCCCTTTTCTTGCCTTTTCGAGAGGAATTCTATTCCAGCGCCGTTCGTTTGCAGGTACTGGCGAAGAAGCATAAGGCACTGCTTATCATGGGCGCGGGACACTTTCGACGCTCCGCGGGGCGCCCCGGCTTCATAGAAAACCAGTTGCTGATGGCTTTGGTGCAACCTTATGTCATTATGCCCGGCAGCAACATGGTGGGCGGTTATGACGATCTCGATACTCGATTCGACCAGCTGCCGGCGCCGTCGTTTATCGAGATCAATGGAAGCTGGATTGGCAGCATTCCGACGCAGAACCCTCGCGGAGGACAACCCGGCAGTTTAGGGCAAACGGCTGACGCCTATTTGTATCTCGGACCGAGGGACAAACTGACGGTAATCGCAAACAGGAGATCGGATTTGGAAGGAACCCCTTACGGTAAAGAAATCGAACGAAGGCTGACAATCATCTTCGACAAGGCTCCAGATTTCCTGCCGCAGCCTGATGATTTGGCGGAGCGTCCGGCATTCTCGCGTACTTCACCCCCTCCTCCGCCACTGCCGCCAATGGAGAAGCCGCAACCGTAGTACGAATTGGAGCTCCTCTTCTAACTGTTGCTTCCGCGACAGGAGGCGGAAGGCTGCGTGGGTGAGCACTGCGTCCTTGAATGCGTGTCGAGAGTTCCAGTTGACGGCCTGCAACTGCTTCTGTGCTGGAAGCGCTCCTATTATCATGGAAAGAAATGGCATTTCCCATTAAAGTCTGCGTCGTCTGCTCGGAGGAGTTTGAACTGAAGCCCGGCAAACCTGGCTTTGCCAACCGTTGTCCCGCGTGCAGCGAACCCGAATCGACGGACCGCGCAACCAAGCACCCCATGAGCGCCGCTGAACGCAAGGCGGAGATGGAAGCGAACGAGGCGCGGCGGAAAGCGATCCGCGATCTGCTTTACCGCAAGGAAAGCTGATTCGCTTCCAGAAGGCTCAAAGCGGCGAGGCCCGTCGCAGGCGTCGAGGGCCCACCAATTACCTGTTGCAACAAACATCTCGCTCGCGCATCCAATCCTCAGTAAGGCAGAGGAGGTCAACCGTGTCGCTTCGCGCCGTGAAGCAGATTCTTGAAACCAAGCCCACCATCGAGGGCGCCGGAGTGAAGTTGCAGCGCGCTTTCGGCTTCGGCAAAACCAAGGAGTTCGATCCCTTCCTGTTGCTGGACGACTTTCGCAACGAAAACCCGGCGGATTATCTGGCTGGCTTTCCCTGGCATCCCCACCGGGGAATCGAGACCATTACATATGTGCTGGCCGGTGAGGTGGCGCACGGCGATAGCCTGGGCAACAAGGGCCGCATGACGGCCGGCGACGTACAGTGGATGACCGCGGGCAGCGGCATTCTGCACCAGGAGATGCCCAAGGGAGATGCCCAGGGACGAATGCACGGATTTCAGTTGTGGGCCAACCTGCCCGCGGCGCTGAAGATGACCGATCCGCGCTACCAGGACATTCCGGCCAGCGCCATTCCGGAGGTGACCGAGGACGATGGAACGCGGGCACGGGTGATCTGCGGCGAGTTCTGGGGCAAGACGGGGCCGGTGGAGGGCGTGGCGGCCGATCCGCGCTACGTGGACATCTCCGTCCCGCCCGGCAAGCGCAAGCGGATCAAGATTGAGACCACGCGCAACGCCTTCGCCTATGTGTTTGCCGGCGCGGGGACGTTTCGAGATGCCTCCGACCCGCGGGCAGTGCTGACCGAGTCGGCCGTGGACCCGAATGCGCCGATGGTGTACGACGCCCGGAACCACTCGCTGGTGTTGTTCGACCGCGGGGACGAGATCGTTGTTCAGGCTGGGCCCGAGGGCATACGGTTCCTGCTGATTTCCGGCAAGCCGCTGGAGGAGCCGGTGGCATGGTACGGACCGATTGTGATGAACACGCAGGCCGAATTGCAGCAGGCAATGAGCGAGCTGCACAGCGGGACGTTTATCCGGCACAAATAAGGGCCTGTTAACACCACCTGGGCGGAGGGCGGCGGCCGCGAGTTACGGTTGCCGCCGGATTGGCCGGTATTTCACGCCTCCACCGGCAGTTCCCCCGACAGAATGTTCATGGACGTAAATCCGCGCTGGCGCGGGGGCGCTCCGCAGGAACCGAAGAGAGGGTCGTTTCGTACTATGGAAGCATGAGGCGTTGGGTTGTCGGAGCGGCCGTATGGCTGGGGATGATTGCATGCGCGGCCGCGGTTGCTCAGAGCGGCCAGCCGCCGGCGCCTCCCGCGGAGCCGCCCCAGGCGCAGCCCGCAAAAACGCAGCCTGCCCAAGCGCAGCCGGCGGGCAACTACACGGTGCCGTTGCTTACCGCAGGGCTTCGGCTCTCCGACTTCGCAGGCATGGAACCGCGGGCGGAGCTGAAAGGCAAGCTGCTGAAGATCACCGGCTTCATTCAGAATTCGCCGAGCGACGGAAAGCCGGCCACCGAAGAGACCGAGGTCTGGCTGGGATATACCAAAAGCACTTTTTATCTTGTGTTTATTTGCTACGACCATCACGCGAACTTGATTCGCGGCCATCTGGCGCGGCGGGAAAATATCCTGAACGACGACAACGTCTCGGTGCTCTTCGATCCCTTTCAGGATCACCGCAAGGGCGTTCTCTTCACGGTGAATCCGGTGGGCGTGCAGGCCGATGCGGCTTGGACCGAAGGCCAGGGCCAGGATTACAGCTACGACCAGGTCTGGGATTCGGAAGGGCAAGTGACCCGCGACGGATGGATGGCGCTGATGGCGATTCCATTCCGCAGTTTGCGCTTCCGGCCCAATGGCTCAGATTGGGGTGTGGTCTTCGGACGTAACTTCCCGCGCAACAGCGAGACCGATTTCTGGCCGCGCGTTGCTGCCAATATCTCCGGCGTGCTTACCCAGGAAGCTACG
>JBEKZR010000070.1:0-12482 GCA_049509715.1 Occallatibacter sp.
GAAGTCACGTCTGATGCGGTGGTCAGAATCGAAAGCGATGGATGGGACGCCCGGTAGAATCGTCTGGTGAGCCTTGACTTCAACATCATCGCAACAACCGAAGCCGGCGGGCGGCGGGGGCGGATTCATCTGCCTCACAGGACGGTCGAGACGCCGGTTTTTGTACCGGTGGGCACCGCCGGGACGGTCAAGGCCGTGGCGCAGGACGTGCTCGAAACTCTGGGCGCCGAGATCATTCTGAGCAATACTTATCATCTCTACCTGCGGCCGGGCCACGAAGCGATCCGGCGCATGGGCGGGCTGCATCGCTTTATGAGTTGGCCGCGGGCTTTACTCACCGACTCCGGCGGCTTTCAGGTTTTCAGCCTGAGCCAGTTGCGCAAGGTGAGCGACGAGGGCGTGCGCTTCCGCTCGCATCTGGACGGGAGTTCGCACTCTTTTACTCCCGAACATTCCATCGATATTCAAATCGCGCTGGGCGCGGACATTGCCATGGCCTTCGACGAGTGCACCGAGTACCCTGCGGAGCGCAGCCGCGCGCAAGAGAGCCTGCGGCTAACGATGGCCTGGGCGCGGCGATCGCTGGATCACTTTCGCGCCCATCGCGACGAGGTGGTCTGGCGCCAGGAACTGGGCGACAGGACGCAGAGCCTCTTTGGCATTGTGCAGGGCGGGATGTATCCCGATCTGCGCCGCGAGAGCGCGGAGCGCCTGGTGGAGATGGATTTCGACGGTTACGCCATCGGCGGATTGAGCGTGGGCGAGTCTCGCGAGCTGACGCTGGAGATGATCTCCGAGGTGCTGCCGCTGCTGCCCGCCGATAAGCCCCGCTACGTGATGGGCGTGGGCTACCCGGATGAGATCGAAGAGTATGCGCGCATGGGGGTGGACATGATGGACTGCGTGCTGCCCACCCGCGCCGCGCGCCACGGGCTGCTGTTCACCAGCGAAGGGCGGTTGAACGTCAAGGGCAAACGGTACGCCGAGGATCAAGGTCCGCCCGACCCGGCCTGCGGCTGCATGGTCTGCCACCGCTACTCGCGAGCCTACCTGCGCCACCTGATGCAGGCGGGCGAGGCGCTGTCAGGAATGCTGAACACGATCCACAACCTGGCCTACTACCTGGGGATCATGGAGCGGGTGCGGAAGAGCCTGCATCCGGAGGGTTGAAGGCTCCTGGCGATGCATCTCCCGGATTGGCGGATCCTGATCGTCGGCGAATCGCACCGGTAGATCCAATGACGATCCAAGGTTCAAAGTGCCCCAGTGGAATTCAATACTCTGCAAACTGCGACGGGAAAATCGCATCGGAACCAGGGCTGGAAGAATCCAATTACCGAGAGTTAGGCCGAGGGAGATTTCCATGTCCACACTAGAGACAGGTTTCCTGCAGGGACAATTGGAAGAGCGCAAGCGGAGGTTGGAGGAGGCGGTTGCCTTCGCGCCGCAAAACTCCGGCTTGACCAGCCTGTTGCGGGATGTAGATTCGGCGCTGGACCGCATGGCCGAAGGCACCTACGGTCTATGCCTGGAATGCCATGACTCGGTGGAACAGGACCGCTTGCTCGCAGATCCTTTGGTGCAGTACTGCCTGGATCATTTGAGCCAACCAGAACGCGCCGCACTACAGCGAGACCTCGACCTGGCTTCTCAGGTTCAGCGCAACCTGCTTCCGCAAAAGGGCCTGCGTGTGGGCGGCTGGGATACGAGCTATCATTTCGCGCCTGTCGGCGCCGTCAGCGGTGATTACTGCGACTTGATTCCGTACGAAGGACAGCTCCTTTTCCTATTGGGCGACGTCTCCGGTAAAGGCGTGGCTGCCTCGATGCAGATGGCACAGCTTCACGCCTTGTTCCGCAGCATGACCCGGATGTCCCTGCCGCTGTGCCAAATTGTCACCCACGTTAACCGCTTTTTCTGCGAAAGTGCGCTGGCGGGGCAATACGCAACGCTGGTGTGCGGGCTGGCTAAGACAACCGGTGAGGTAGAAATCCATAACGCCGGCCACTGCCCCGCAATCGTCGTTGGGCGCGGGGGCGTATTTCGGATTGAATCTACAGGCTTGCCGCTGGGGATGTTCTGCGAAGCGGAGTTTTCCGCCACACGCGTGCAACTGGAAACCGGCGACACGCTCTTCCTTTACACAGATGGTCTTTCGGAAGCCAGCAACCTGAGCGATGAGTACGGCGTGGACCGCGTCATCACATTAGTCCGCCAGCAGGCTGCGCGGCAACCTGCCGAGCTGATTGCCGCATGCCTCGACGATGTGCGAGCGTTTACCAACGGCGGCCCGATTTTTGACGATATGACTGTGTTGGCCGTTCGGCGCAGCGACTGATCTTCACGGATCATGTGGTTGAATCATCGATGAAATCAGGTGGCTGCTGGTTTCCAACTTTCGCGCATTTTTCTGACTAGGCGCGAACCCTGCTGCAAATAAGAAAACGCCTCATGGTTCCACTCTAACTGCCGATGGCGCCGCCGAGCATTTGCTTGAGCGCCTGAACGTATTCGATGAACGCATGGCGGCCGGCGTCGGTCATGCGGTAGAGGGTCTGCGGCTTGCGCTGAACAAACTTCTTTTCTACCGAAACGTAGCCGGCTTCTTCCAGCTTCAGTAATTGCGCGCCCAGGTTGCCGTCGGTCGCGCCGGTCTTGGAGCGCAGCCAGGTGAACTCCGCCTCCTCCACTCCAATCAGCAGCGAGAGCAAAGCCAGGCGCAGCTTCCCGTGAATCACAGGATTCAGCTCCGGCAGCTCAGGCATGGGTCGCACCCCGCTGTTTGCGCATGCGGGCCTCGCAAACCATCCCGTAGATGCCGAAGACGATCTGGCAAAGAAAGATGGCAACCAGAAATACGGCTGTGCATTGGTCATCGGAGCCAAAGCACGCAGCCACGGTCGCCGCCCACCAGACTATCGCGGTGGCAATCTGCGCCTTCCAGCGGATAATCATGCCGGAGGCTCCGTTGGCAAAGCCCATCATGGCGGCGAAGACCGCCACAAAAACGTGTTGGTTGAACCTGCCGCTGAATCCCAGAGCCGGCAACAGCAAAGATAGCGAAACTCCCATGGCGATCCAGATGGAGAGGATGGCTCGGCCGATGGTAGTCCCCGGTTTACGCTCCGTCTGGTTCTTCTGCTGTCTCCGGATAATGGCCCAGCACAGCAGCCAGGCGCCCGTCATGGTGACAAGCCAGGCATTGGGCCATTGGTTGTAGGCGGTCCAGGCGATGGCAACATAGTAGGCCAGACCCCAGAAGACGAAGGTCCAGGCCCAGGTTCCGGTGGTGCGCCGTCCCTCGGCGATCATGGATTCGATCAGGCTGAGCCTGTCTTTCAGTTCCTGCTCTTCAGCGTTTGCAGTCATATCGTTTTCCTTGATTGGTTTTAAAAACTCACAGTGTTGATGGATTCCTGGCGCAGTTCTCACACTGCGCAACGAAGTTATGCGAACTCCCAGCGCCGGGCGATCCTGCGGGCGACAACAAAGAGCACGATGCCGATGGCCAGAAGAACACCGACCTGCGGCCAAAGATCCTTCACCGGAAGATCGCGCCAGAAGACTTTGGTGAAGCCGTCGATGGCCCATGCGTTGATGGTGAACAGGCCCGCCTTCTGCATCGCCTCGGGCATCAGGAAGCGGGGAAACATGCTGCCGCCGATGGCCGACATGGTGAGGATCAGCAGCGTGGAGAGCGCGCCCAACTGCGCCCGCGTGCGGCAGATGCTGGCCAGGAACATGCCGAAGGCGGCCACGGCAAATGCAGTGCACAGGCCCATCACGACAAAGCCCGGAATATGCGTGAAGAGATCGAGATGGAAGACCGCCCAGCCCCAGAGAAACATGACGGTAAGTTGCACAAAGGCCAGCAGCGTGTTGTAGGCCAGCTTGCCAGCCAGCAGGGTGGTCATGGTGACGCGCGAGCTGAGCACGCGGTCCAGGGTTCCGCTCTCGGCTTCATCCAGCAGCGCGCCGGCCGAGGCGCTGGCGGTAAAGAGCAGAAACATGACGCCGACGGCGGCGGCATAGAACGAGATCATGGGACTGCGCTTGTCTTGTCCGACGACCGCGCGGGATTGGACGGCGATGGGGCCTCCGCTACCGGAGAAACCGCCTGAATCGACACTCTCCTTCTCGTGCTTACGGAGCCAATCAAGGCTGGACTCCACCCGCTGGCGCTGTTCCGGCGTGAACTGGCCGAGATACTTTTGGGTGTACTTCATTCCCTCCTCGGCCATCGCCGGGCCGAGCGCGGTCATGCCGACCTTTTGCAGCAGGCCCGCCACCATCTGCGGGGCGATCTGATCGCTGGAATCGTTGAGCAGTTGAATGGCAGGGGCGCTCGAGTTTTCTCCGAAGGAGATGGGATTCGCACCAAAGCCTTTGGGAATGATGAGCGCGACCGGCGCGTCCCCGGCCTTGACCGCGGCTTCCGCAGTCGTCGCCGTGTACTCCGGCGGCGGTGCGGCGGTTTTACTTTCGGGCTTCGGGCGGGTCATCACGACGAGCGAACTCTCGCGCTCCAGCCCGCGCGCCAGATCCGCCGATGCGGAGCTGCGATCCTCATCCACCAGAATGACGCTGACCTTGGGCGTGGAGTTCTTTTGCCCGCCAAAGATGACGGCGAAGATCGTGAAGAAGGAGATGGGCAGGATGAAACTCAAGGCCAGCGCGGCGCGGTCGCGGCGCAGGCCAATCAGAGCGGTGCGTATAACGGAGATGATCAATCGCGTAACTCCCTTCCAGTGAGGTGCAGGAAGACGGACTCCAGATTGGGCCGCCGTATGGTTACGTCCACCAGTTCGAGGCCGGAGCGGGCGGCGTCGTCGAGCAGACCGGCAATCATAGTGGAATGTTCGATGGTGAACTCGGCGGCGCCATCGACCAGGCGACCCGCGTGGCGCTGGACCCAGGCGTCGAGTTCGGCGGGAGGGCCGGAAAGGCGAGCCAGAACCTGGCTGCGCGAGGCAAAGGCGCCGTGGACCAGCTCTTCATGCGCGCCCTGGGCGATGATGCGGCCGTGGTCGATGATGGCGACGCGATCGCACAGCCGCTCGGCCTCTTCCATGTAATGGGTGGTGTAAATGAGCGCGGCGCCTTCAGCGCGCAGGGCTTCGATCATCTCGAAGATGCGATTGCGCGACTGCGGATCGACGCCGACCGTCGGCTCATCCATGAGCACCACGCGGGGACGATGGATGATTCCAGCCGCCATGTTGAGACGGCGCTTCATGCCGCCGGAGAGGTTTTTAGCCGTGTCTCCGGCGCGGTCGGCGAGGGCGGCCCAGTCCAGGCACCAGGCCACCGACTCCTTCAGCTTGCCGCCGGAGAGGCCGTGATAGCGGCCAAAAGCGGCCAGATTCTCCCTGCACGTGAGCCGGGGATAGAGAGCCAACTCCTGCGGAACCCATCCCAGAGCCGCGCGGGCCTCAAGGGAACCGGCCGGATGTCCGAAGACCGCGACGCGCCCCGCATCTGGAATGACGCGGCCCACGATGCCGCGGATCAGCGTGCTCTTGCCGGCTCCGTTTGGCCCCAGTAATCCCAGGCATTCGCCGCCGCGCAGTTGCAGCGAAACGTCATCGACTGCCGTTACCGGACCAAAGCGCTTTACCAGAGAAACGACTTCGAGCGGGATCGATTCGAGGAGGTTCGACGAGGAGCGGGACGCGAGATCGGGGGTGGAATGGAGGCTCATACGGTTGCCCTGCCCTTCTGTCGAAGCTCCGCGAGAGGCTGGTTCCGGCGGTTGAAGAAGAAGTGATACGAGAGAGGCGAATTCATCATGAAGAGTACTCTACAGTATAGAGTACTCCATGTCAAGAACTATTTTTTAGACTCTCTTTAGACCTGTTTGAGGACTACGCCGGGATCAGCTCGGAGGTCTGGGACTCCGGCCTCGCTGCTCTGATGGTTTGCCGCCGCTGCTGGGCACGGAGTTCGCTTAACTCTCCGGCCACGCGCTCCAGCACGCCGGGCCAATCGCCGGGGCTGCGCTGGCGAGAGAGCCTTGCGGTGGGGTACCAGGGAGTGGTTTCGATTTGCTGCATCCAGCGCCAGTCTCCCAGATGGGGCAGCAGAATCCAGACCGGCTTGGCCATGGCGCCGGCCAGGTGAGCGATGCAGGTATCGGTGGTGATGACCAGATCGAGCGTGGCCAGCAAAGCCGCCGTTTCGGCGAGGTCCCGGTCGTGGCTGGAGCCGTCCCAGACAAAGAGATCGCCGGGCAGGGCGGCCAATTGTTCCGCGGCCTCGCCTTTTTGCAGCGAAATCCAGGTCATGCCCGGCGTGCGCAACAGGGGCAGCAGCGTTTCGAACTCCATGGACCGTTGGCGGTCCGCCTTGTAGCGGGGATTGCCCGCCCAGGCAAGGCCCACCCGCAGGGGCCGCTCTCCAGGATGGAGATTGGGCTGAACGTCGGGAAATTGCCCCTGCTTTTCTAACGCGAGCTCCGGGTCGGCTCCCAGGTACGCGCCCGGCCAGGGAACCGTCTCCACCGTGGTTCCGAAGACGGCCGGCAGACTCAGCAGCGAGCATTCCAAATCGAATTCCAGGTCAAAGTCCGGCGGCCCGCCGCAACGGGCGCTCAGCAGCGCAAGCTCCGCCTGTCCGGCGCGCACCGCGGGCAGCGAAGCCATCAGCCGCTCTACCGGCGCCTGCACCTGCAGGATGGGCACGCCGCCGCGCGCGGCAACCAGGGTCGCGTAGCGGCAAAACTGGATGGTATCGCCCAATCCCTGCTCGGCGTGGAGCAGAACCCGGCGACCTTCGAGCGGCTCGCCCCGCCACCTAGGCCGGCGGAAGACCCTGGGGCTGCGATGCACCTCGCGGAAGCGCCAGCGCGCCTCATACGCCGGCCAGCCACGTTCCCAGTCGCCCAGCCGGAGCCGGGTCAATGCGAGGTTATACAGCGCGCCTGGGTGGGCCGGATCGCGCTCCACCGCCGTCTCGTGGGCCTGCAAGGCCTCGTCCATCCGGCCCATATCCAGCAGGGAGTTTCCGCGGTTGGAGGCCGCGGCGCGGTGGCCCAGAGCCTCGGCCCGCTCGAAGACCTCCACAGCCTCCGCAAAGCGGCCTTCGCTGTGAAGCAGGATGCCTTGCATATTTACGGCTTCAGAGTGGGCGGGATCGCGCGCCAGTGCCCAGCGCAGCCACGCCCATGCGCCGGTCAGGTCCTGCTCCGCCGCGCGAAAATGGCACCAGGCTACATGCGTTTCCACCTGCTCGGGGTTGAGGGCAAAGGCCTTGCGCAGGCACGCCTCGGCTTCGGCCGGACGGCGGCGTTCCCTCTCCAGAATCGCCAGGTTGATCCAACCCGAGACCAGATCCGGGCGCAACTCGACGGCCCGCTGCAATGCGGCCTCGGCGAAGACCTCGCGCCCCTGCTCACGCAGCAGGCTGCCCAGATTCACCCAGGCGGCGGCAAAGTCCGGCCGCAACACCAGCGCGCGCCGGTAGCGGGCTTCGGCCTCCTTCAGCCTTCCCAGCCGAGCCAGCACAAAACCAGCGGCAAACTCGGCCTCGGGCAGCCGCGGCCTGAGCGCAAGCGCCTGCTCGTAGCGCTCCAGCGCCTGCTCATTGTGTCCCATCGCGGCCAGCGCATTGCCCAGGCCCAGGTGGGCGAGCGCCAGCGCCGGCTGCCGCCGCAGGGCCAGATCGAACTCCCGTACCGCTTCCTCCGGATGTCCGGTGGCGATCTTCAACTCGCCCAGCCCCATCCGGGCCAACGCGTTCATCCCGTCCCGGCGAAAGGCCTGCTCGTAGGCGCGTTCAGCCTCGTCGCTCCGTCCGGCGGCCTTCAGCGCCTGGCCCAGCGCGACCCATGCCGTGCCCATCTCCGGCGCTGCTGTGACCGCCGCAGTGGCCATTTTGACCGCGGCCTCGGGCTGCCGACTGGCCAGAGCCACAAGGCAGATGCCCACCAGCGCCTCCGGCTGGCATGGGTTCTCCTCCAACATGCGCTGGTAGCCGAGCGCCACCTCAGTGAGATGGCCGGTCAGCTCTTTTGGGAAACGGGCCTTGCTTGTCATCATCGTCATACGGGATGGGAAATCGCCCCGCCGGCTCACACGCACAAGACGAGCGCGCAAACCCTGGGCCAATCGCCCTCATCTGGACGCTAAGCCGGATGGGGTGGCCACTCAACCGGGAAGCTCGCAAACTTGGGCATTGCCGCAGGGAAGTTTCCCGATTCTTATATCGGTTTAATTTTGGAACTGGCGCGGTTACGCCGCGGCGGAGGCGAACTGAGGGCGGATTGCCTTCCAGTTCCTATTTTCCCAACTGCTTCACAAAGAACTCCGCCATCATGTGGTTGGCCTCCAGCGCTTCCGGCAGCAGAGGGTCATACCAGAAGGCATGAGGCAGCGCGTCGAAGACCACCAACCGGGCATCCACGCCCGCGTTCAGGTAGGCGCGGTGCAGGTTCGCGGTGCCGCTCAGCAGCAGGTCGCGGGTGCTGGTGATGAAG
This sequence comes from Occallatibacter sp., assembly GCA_049509715.1. Lineage (GTDB taxonomy): Bacteria > Acidobacteriota > Terriglobia > Terriglobales > Acidobacteriaceae > Telmatobacter. The sequence goes on from JBEKZR010000070.1 coordinate 8,474, forward strand.
AGCGTGGGCGGCAACCCGCGCAGGTCGCCGAAGATGGGCGAGAGCACCGGGTCTTTGGGATCGGCGGCTCCAACATAATACGGATCGTGCGGGCCGGCTTGGGGCGGGTCGAGATGGCCGGTGAGGCCGCGCAGCGCATAGAGCGCAATTGAGTCCCCGTTGCGGGCAAAGTCGCCCATGCCGCTGAAGATGCCCAGCGCCGCGGGCTGCGGCAGCCCCAGTTGCTTTAACCTGGCGGCTACTTCGGCGGTCAGAATCGCTCCGGCCGAGGTGCCGTAGATCGCGATGTGCTCGGGCTTGTAGGTTTTAAGCAACTCCTTGTAGACGGCCACCGAGTCGTCCACGGCTGCCGGGAAGGGATGCTCGGGCGCCAGCCTATAGAGCACAGCCACCACCTTGATCTTCGTATAGCTGGCGATCGGAATCGATTCGGTATAGGAACCCGAATCGGAGTTGAAGCCGCCACCGTGCAGGTTCAGGAGCACCTTGTCGCGATTGGATTCAGGCAAACCCTCGGGCGTGATGATGCGCACCGGTACTCCGGCGATCGTGTCCTCGACGAGTTGGTTGGGGCAGAGCCTGCTCCAGGCTGTGCGGGCACGAGCCGTGTAGGCGTCGGTCAGCCTGCGCCGCTCGGCCAGCGACTGGGGCGGACCCTGGTCCGGCTCGGCGCGGCCCAGCGCCAGTTGCGCCTGTGTGCTGATGGTCTGCGGCACCGGAACCACGCGCGTCACGTGCGCCGTGCCCTGGGCGTCGATGAAGCTGGTGTCGCGGTTGGGCGCTTCCGCCACGGTGGTGGGCTGGGGAGCAGGCTGCTGCGCGGCCAGAGCGGCCGAGGTCAGCAGGAAAAGGAAGGCAGCGTGACGAGGCATTGGATTCATTAGATCGGTTCCTCTGGTGGGGATTCGCCAGTGTGGCGTACGTGCCGCCACAGATGGCTTCAACCCGTCCACCATACCAGATAACGCCGCCCCGTCGAACGCGTTCTTCCCCGGCGAAAGGGTCAGCGTGCAGCACTGCCCGCGAGGGGCCACTGAAGATGGAAAGAATTCTCATAAAAGGCGCAGTCGACGAAGGAGAACGCTCCGTGTGCGCTCCCCTTTGCCGGCTGGCTTGTTGTCTGTTTCGTACTAGGGCCTGTTTGTAGGCCCTAGTGCGGCAGCACCAGCAACCCGGTTTCCAGCAACTTCTCCGTCAACCGGTCCACGGCCTGCGGGAATTTGTTGGAGATGGTTCGTACGCTCATCCCCAGCAAGGTGGCCGCTTCAGCCTGCGTGTACTCCTGAAGCACGATCCGGCTCAGCATCTGGCGGTCCAGCGATCCAAGCTGGTTCAGACACGTTTCCACGTCGAGGACAAAGATCACTGCGTCCTCGAAGGTGCGGACCGGCCTGCTTGAGACCCACCCCCGGCCGATCGGATCGCCTAGGATCGAGGGCGCCCTGCCTACCTGCATCGAGGCATACAGATAACGCCGCAACATGCTCTCCGTATGTTTCCTGTAGAAGGCCAGGCTGACCACCGGCGCTATTGCGGGCGGCTTAACTTCAGGCCTTGTCGCCGGTTTTTGTTGCCCTGTCCTGCGGGTTTCCTGCCATGCTGCCTGTGAACTGCTTGCTCCCCAAATCATTGGCAACTGGAGTGCTGCGCTCATTGCGCGCCTCCCGTTGCTTCAGCCACTGCCCAAACCCTGGTAAGCGGCTTGTGGCATGGGCGCCCACGCCGTTTCCGGCTCTCCGGCGATGGAAAGTCCTTCAGTTTTGTCTCACACCCCAGGCAATACACACTCCCCTGGGTCTGGGCGCGGTACCAAAGACAGCCGCAACCCTCGCAAACTTTCAATTGCACGCGCAATTCCATGACTGAATCTCCGTGTTCGCGTCTTTTCCCGACGGCTTTGCTTTTTCATTGTTTTTCCGCGGGGTGAAGAGAACCAGGCGCGGCAACTCAGGTTTCTGGTGTCCTGATGGGGGATTGCCGCCTGTGTTCCCTCGTTTTTTGTCATGCTCATAGCGCGCAGATCCTGGAATTTCCTTCACTGGCCTGCCCCAGACACCTCTACGAAGCGCCTTGGGGCGGAGATGGTATAACCGAACAGGTCCGAGTTTCTCCGGCAAGTGTTCATTGGCCGCTGAAGAGAGCAGAATTCCGCCCCGCTCAGCCTTGCGGCAATGAAACGTTTGACAAAAGATTCCCACAAGCCAGTGTGAGATTAGTAAGGCCAATCTAGAAATATGTATCTCTTGCGTCAACGTCCCCCGGTGGATTTCTGGCCTAGCGCTTTTCAATCCGCCAGCAAGCGCGGAAAATGAAGGCCAATCACTCCAGATAGTTTTTCTTGAGGAAACCAGAGACCATTCGTCCTCATTGCTGGTGGCGGATTTTCCACAGATGAATTTTACCCAGATGCATGAACGCCTCCGCCTAGAACTGCTGCGCAGGATACAGCGGGGGACGGTCAGCGTCTCTCTATTGGCTCGTCAAAGCGGTTTGGGGCAGTCCCATCTCTCCAATTTTCTGCACAACCGGCGCCAACTTTCGTTGGAGGCCATCGATCGCGTGCTTGCCGCCCAGCACCTGACGGCTGCCGACCTACTACCCGCAATACATCAGGCCACAACGCTGCCGGCCGACGGGGAAAGCAGCATGATCCCGGTCGTCTCTCACGCCGCGGCGCTTTTTGAGCCGTACATCCGTCCCTCCGCGGTTCAATCGATGCTCCACTTGCCGGTCGGGGTCTTGCAGACGATCCGCACGCGCGTTTCCAACCCGCGCCGCACCTGGCAGCGATTTGTAGCGGTGCGGATTCCGGCGGCCGACGCCTTGCCGATGGAGCCGCTGGTGCTGCCCGACGCCATCGCGCTTATCGATCGCCATTACAATTCGCTGATGCCCTACCGTCCCAACCGGCCCAACGTTTACGCCATCCGGCACGGCTCGCACCTGACCCTGCGGTACGTGGACTTCCTGTCCAATCGACTCGTATTGCGGCCGCACAACATCGCCTTCCCCGTGGACCTGATCGAGGTCGATCCCGGCGAGTCATCCGGCGATCTGATTGCCGGCCGCGTCGTGCTGATTATCAACGAGTTGTGATTGAATAAGAGATGATTTGCTTGATTTCCTCAACGCGGGGGTGGAGCAGCGCCACCACACAGTCGTGAACCAAAGCGTCACGGAACTCGCGAATGGACGGTAGCAGTTGTAGGCCAGCCTCGCATGTTGAAGAAGTACAGCGGAACCAGGGTAGGTGTATCCCGAAACCGCAGCGTTCAAGTCGACGCGACCATCAGGAAGCGGCGACCCTGCACAAAACCCAACAGGACACAGTAACCCTGGTTTCGCTCTAAAGAGCCTCAACGGGGTCAAGAAGCTGCTTTGACCGCAAAAAAGGCCCTGCCGTGGAGGCAGGACCTTTTTTGTTCGATATTATTGCCGGCGATCACCTAATCTCCCACACAGTCACCCGTGCAGTACCATCGGCCCAGCGAGGCTTAACTTCCGTGTTCGGGATGGGAACGGGTGATCCCTCGCAGTATGGTCACCGGCAAACTTGATGGCGCTTGGCGGGTGGTTGCCCGCAGCCTGCCGCGGCGTCTACTTTGTTCCGGATGGTTTCTCCCGGAGGCCCATAGGAACGCGGCTGCAATCTGGCGCCAAAGCATTGTCGGGCGTGCTGCGATTTTGGCAGCACGCTCGCGGAACGAAATTGATTGGAACTTACAAGGCTTGGCAAGAAGAGCATCCACGATTGCTGCGCGGAGTTAATTCTATGGACAAGCCGAACGGGCGATTAGTACTGGTAAGCTATAGCATTACTGCATCTACACACCCAGCCTATCAACCAGATGGTCTTTCTGGGCCCTTCAGGGAGATCTCATCTTGGAGCGTGCTTCCCGCTTATATGCATTCAGCGGTTATCACAACCGAACTTCGCTACCCAGCCGTGCCCTTGGCAGGACAACTGGAACACAAGAGGTTCGTCCATCCCGGTCCTCTCGTACTAAGG
>JBEKZR010000071.1:0-12074 GCA_049509715.1 Occallatibacter sp.
CACAACGCCACGGTTCACGGCTGCGAGGTTGAAGACGCCGTGCTGATCGGCATCGGCGCTGTCGTCCTGAACGGCTGCCGCATCGGGGAAGGCTCCATCATCGCCGCCGGCGCCGTGGTCCCCGAGCACACCGTCGTCCCGCCAAAAACCCTCTGGGCCGGCGTTCCAGCCAAGCTCCGCCGCGAACTGGACGATAAAAGCCGCGCCCTCCTCCTCGAATTGGCCCAGAACTACCTGGACTACTCCGAGATCTACCTGAAGGAGCCGGCGAGCCAGGGCCTGCTAACACCACCTGGGCGGCGTCGACGGGCGCCGTCTGCGAATAGAATGTGAATCATGAGGTCGTCCGTGCCCGGTGATATCGTGTTCCATCTCCCTGGCTTTGAGCGAAACCAGAGTAAACGTGCCCTGGCAAAGAGCGCGCGAGGTGGCTTTTTCTTAAGGAAAAAGCCACTTGTCATGGTGCTTCCTGGGTACAGCTACTCTGGTTTCGCTGTAGCGCGCTTGAGACGCTGGAGTTCGCTGGCCGCGCTCTCTTTGGCCCTGATGCTGGCCTTTTGCCCTTGGGCAGGCGGGCAAAGCGCTTCCGGCCCAAACCCGGAGCCGTCTTCAGAGCGCAGCTCGGATGCCCTGCCGGACGCCCCTTTGCCTCAGCCCTCAGAGCCTTCCCAGGCGAAGGTCAACGAGAAGGTGACGCTGCGCAACACCCCAGTCCACATCCTCAAGGACCAGGCCGCGATCTGGACCAGCCCCATTCGGGTCCGTGAACACGACCTCGCCATCCTTGTCCCTCTCGGGCTGGCCACCACGGTGGCTATCAGCGCGGACCACCAGGCTATGTCCTCGGTCGTCTCCCAGAACGCGTCCTTCAACAACCGCAACGTGGAGGCCTCGAACGGCCTGCTGGGCGGCTTTGTCGCTGCCCCCGTCATCATCTACAGCCTGGGCCGCATGCACGATGACGACCACGCCACGGAAACCGGAATCCTGGCCGGCGAAGCCATGGTGGACAGCCTGGCCGTCGATGAGGCGCTGAAGGCCGCCACGATGCGCGAGCGGCCCTCCGAGGACAATGCGAAGGGAAAATTCTTTCAGACCCGTGTAGGCCTCGATTCCTCCTTCCCCTCTACCCACAGCATGATCGCCTGGTCCTCGGCCACCGTCATCGCCTCTGAATACCACGGGCGCATGACAAAGATCGTCGCCTACGGCCTGGCCACCGCCGTCAGCCTCACCCGCGTTCTCGGCCAGCAGCATTTCCCCTCCGATGTCCTGGTAGGCAGCGCCGTTGGCTGGCTCGTCGGCCACTACGTCTTCCGCAAGCACCGCAGGGAATCGGACGAGTATTAGAGCGGTTCCTATTGGTGAAGAGTGCGGCGTGGACCGGGAGGTCCACGCGACAGCCGGCCAGGAGGCCGGCGCTACCCATACTTTCAGCGACCGGCAACCTGGAGCAAAACAGGAGATCCACTCTGTACGAACGGGCAATATGCTCTCGTGGTTCCCGCATAAATAATGTCCTTGCGCCGTCCCTACGGGACTCCGTAATGAACTTGTGGAATCGCTTTCCCCCACGCTGAAGCGCGGGGCTAACCAACTCTGCGCCTACGGCGCGGATTGTTGTGATCTGCTCCCGCCACCGTCACCGGGATTGGTCCCGCCTGTTCATAGGCCACAAAGATGGGTTGCGCCGCCGGACTCCAACCCGACACCAGCTACGCCTGAAGCGAGGACTTCATTGCCGGCCGATGTTGTCGAGTTCTCTTTGAATTGCGAGCTGCTCCAGAGTGGAAAGCGGCAAAGAAAGAAACAGGCCTATGCGGCGGTCGAGGATGGAGAAGGCGTCGCGAAAGGCGCGCTCTATCTCCTCAGGCGAGCCCTTGACCGCTGCCGGGTCGGGGATTCCCCAATGAGCGGTCATGGGTTGACCGGGCCAGAAAGGGCAGGCCTCTTTGGCGGCGTTGTCGCAAACGGTGAAGACGAAATCCATCCGCGGGGCGCCGGGCGCGGCAAACTCATCCCAGGACTTGCTCCGCAGCCCGGCGGTTGGGATTCCCGCCAGCTCAATCTGCTTGAGAGCCTCCGGCCTTACAGCCCCCGCAGGATGGCTGCCCGCGCTGTACGCGGTGAAGCTGCCCTTCCCCTTACGGTTCAGGATGGCCTCCGCCATAATGGAGCGGGCGGAGTTGCCGGTGCATAGAAACAGGACGTTGTAGTGGTTCGGCATACGGGTTAGCCTTTCCGGGCTGCTGCCGCTCTGGAGCGGCAACCGGGCTTGCGTCAAAGTGCATTTGGTTTGGTGGCGCGAATGAAGGCGCTCAGGAATTTCCCCTCGACCTGCGGCGCAATCTCATCCACCGCAACGCCGGCCTCAGCCAGAAACTGGCGCGCATCTTCAATGCTGTAGATTCGGGTTGGCTCCAAATCGACATCGACGAAGCCGGCGCCGAGGAGCTTGGCGCGATAGTCCTGCTCTTCCAGCGCCCCGGCAATGCAGCCGACCCAAAGCAACATGCTTTGCCGCACAGCATCGGGGACCTGGCCGCGCACCACAACGTCCGAGACCGCGAAGCGGCCTCCGGGGCGGAGCACGCGAAATGCTTCCTTCAGCACGCGGTCCTTGTCCGCGGAGAGATTGATGACGCAGTTGGAGATCACCACATCGACGGAGTTGTCGGGCAGAGGAATGTTTTCCATCTCGCCCTTCAGGAACTCCACGTTATCGACTCGAGCCTGGCGCTGGTTTTCGCGCGCCAAGGCCAGCATTTCGTCGGTCATGTCCAGGCCATAAGCCTTGCCCGCGGGGCCGACGCGGCGCGCGGAGAGCAGCACGTCAATGCCGCCGCCCGAACCGAGATCGAGCACCACCTGGCCGGACTTCAGTTCGATCAGCGCGGTGGGATTGCCGCATCCCAGCGAGGCCAGCACGGCCTTCTCCGGAATCAAACCCTTCTCATCGGCGCTGTAAAGATTCGTGGTCACCGGGTCGCAGCAGCGAAGGGCCGGGTCGCAACATGCGGCCAGGCTTCCCGCGCCCGCAATGGCGCGGGCGGCGCTGCCGTACTTCTGCTTGACTTCTTCTTTTACCTGAGCGGCGGTTTCCATTCCGCCTCCTTTCGTATACGTCAAGGCGAATATATTCTTTTCTCAACACATTTGTCAAGGCGTATATTATGAGGCATGGGCCGAAACTCCAAACCGGTGGACCTGGCTCGCTTATTCGCCGCTCTTTCAGACCCCACGCGCCTCAGGCTGCTCAACCTGATGGGCGGCCGGGAGGTGTGCGTCTGCTACTTCGTTGAGGTTCTGAAGCAAAGCCAGCCCAAGATTTCAAGGCATCTGGCCTATCTGCGCAATGCCGGGATTGTGAGCGCGCGCCGCGAAGGAAAATGGATGCACTACAGCATGAAACGGCCTGAGGATGCCGGGGCGGCCGCAATTCTGGATGCCACGCTGGAGTCCTTCAAACTAGACCGCGAGATGCAATCGGATTTGGCGAGACTCTGCAAGGCATGCTGCGAACCGCGTTTCGTCACCCTCTAAGAGGCGCCGGTTCCGTGTTGAGGTCCGAAGAGCGGCAAAGGGCTTAATCCGGTTTTCCCGTGTAGTGCTGGCGGTGGTGGACCAGGGCGTGGTCTTCAGCCGACTCCAGGTGCGTAATGACCTCGGCGGGCATATGCAGTTCATTGGGCAGGCGTTCTTCCAAAGCGGTGGCCAGGGCATGGGCCTCGCTCACCGATGTCTGACGCGGGAAGAGCAGGTGCACTTCGATGATCTGCCGGTACCCTGTCGTCCGGAAACGCACACCGTGGTATTCAATGTGCAGTTCGGAGCAGATGGCATCAAGCCGCTCGCGAATTCTGCGGCCGGTCTCGGGATCGGAGTAGTCCAGCAGTCCGGCCGCGGAATGCCAGACCAGGCGGCCTCCCGACCAGAGAATATTTGCGGCGACAACCATGGCCACCAGGGGATCGAATGGCTTCCAATGGGTCATCAGCACCAGCGCCAATCCGCCCACAACGCCGAAGCTGGTCCAACTGTCGGTCAGGACGTGTTTGCCGTTGGCTTCAAGGATGATGGAATTCGTGCGGCGGCCGGTGCGGATGAGGTAGTAGCCGAGGCCCGCATTTACGATTGCAGCCACCAGGATCAGCACGACTCCCGATCCCAGGCGCTGCAGTTGGAGTCCGGCCATCCACTCGCGGAGCGACTCGGTGATAATCGCGATTGCGGCCACGACGATCAAGGCGCCCTCGAATCCGGCAGAGAAGAAGGTGATGCGTTCGTAACCGTAGAGGAAGTGATGGGAAGCGGGACGCGTGCTGAGCCGAAGGCTGAAACCGGCAAATCCCACGGCAATCACGTGAATCACCGACTCGGCCGCATCGGAGAAAATGGCGGCCGAGTGGGTCATCAAATAAGCCGCCGTCTTGCCCAGCAGCATGGCCACGCCAACAGCCAGGGAGAGATGCATGGCGAATTGCGCGTCGCGCATCTTGCTCTCATCGTTCTGTGGCGCAAGGCCGTCTATTGGTTGCCTGGGCACGTCGATGATCCCCGAAAGAGAGGTTGGGAATATGGAGTCCCGCGGGTATTTTAACTCGCGGAATAGCCGGCGTGTTGCAACCCTCAATGCCTGAAAAAAGCAACGATGGCAGGAAACAGCAGCCATGCGGATGCCCCAGCCGCGAGGTCCATGCCGACGTGAAGACTGGAACCGTCGCAGATCGAGGCGAATCCAATAAAATACCATCACTGGAGGAAAGCAATGAAGACTCTCGCCAAGTACCTCTTCCCCGCGTTCACGCTGCTGCTTGCGCCCGTTGCGTTCGCCCAGCATGAAACCTTCAACATAAACCCGGATTCAAGCCAAGTCGCCTTCACTCTGGGCGGCTCCGACCACGGCGTCCATGGCACGTTTCATGTGCAAAGCGGATCGATCGACTTCGATCGCGGCGCGCCGAATATATCGGGCTTTGTGGTTGTGGCGGCCGGCAGCGGCAACAGCGGCAACGGGAGCCGCGATCGCAAGATGACCACGGAGGTTCTGGAAGCGGCGCACTTTGCCGAAGTGTCCTTCGTGCCCAGGAGCTATCAAGGGAGCATCGCGGCCTCCGGCGATTCCACCATTCAAGTTGCCGGCATCTTCACCCTGCACGGCACTCCGCACGAGCTGACGGTTCCCGTGCAGATTCATATCGAGGGAACGAACCTCACGGCCAAGACACACTTTACGGTTCCCTATGTCCAATGGGGCCTGAAGGATCCGAGCATGTTCATGATGAAAGTGGCCAAAGAGGTGGGGATCGATCTCACGCTGGTGGGCCGTTTGTCCGCTTCCAATTAGAGCGGTTCTCCAACTCGCATGCCCTTGCCAGACCGCATCCGTGCTGCATTGGCCTGGGGTACATCATCCCCGGTTTTGCTATAACCTTCGCCGCGATGTGCAGTACGGCGATGGCTTCGCCAGAATGCCTGTGCCCGGCGAGCGATCTGCGTCACGTTTGCGTGTGATCTGACTCACATACAGCCGCGCCATACTCTCCCGTAAAGTCCGGATTATGAGGAGTTTTCCAGTTTAAATGGAAGATCCTCGCGGAACCTCCTGGCAGGGTCGTTAAGGAGAGGGCTCGATGAGTGTCTTCAAGGATGCACCGCATCTTTTCCGGTTTGCGGGAGTTTTCGTCTTCGCCTTTCTGGTGTTTCTGGTGGTACGCCACTACGTGGTCCCCAAAAGCTTTGGGCAGTATGGGCATTACCGCGGCAATGCCATCGGCGAAATTGCCGCGCATCCGATTAAATTTGCCGGCCACGAGGCTTGCGAGAGCTGTCACACGGACGTTCTGGACGTGAAGGCCAAGGGCAAGCATGCAAACGTGAACTGCGAGGCCTGTCACGGGGCACTGGCCAAACATGCCGACGATCCATCGTCGGTGACACCGGTGAAGCCGGACACGGCAGTGATCTGCGCCCGGTGTCATACGACCAGCGCCGCCAAACCCAAGGGCTTTCCGCAGGTTGTGCCGGAAGAGCACTCGACGGGTCTTCCGTGCGAGACCTGCCACAAGCCGCACAGCCCTGGCATGGATGCAGGAGGCGCGAAATGAAGATAACGCGGCGCCAAATGATCGTTCTATTGCCGGCGGCGGCAGTTGCATGGAAGTACGTGCTTGCCGGAACGCCGGAAGCCTCGCCTAACTACAAGATGACCGAGCATTGGTGGAGCATGCTGATCGACATCCCCAAGTGCATCGGCTGCGGCAACTGCGTGCGAGCCTGCCAGACGGAGAACGATGTGCCGGAGGGATTCTTCCGTACCTGGGTGGAACGGTACCACAGGTCGGACTGGCTGATGACCGAATCCGGGGAGGTTACGGCCAACCCCTTGACCGTCCCCGAGGTCATCTCGCCGGACGGCGGCAAGGAAGGATTCCCGGTGGCCACCGATGAAAGCGGGAAGTACTTCTTCGTTCCCAAGCTGTGCAACCAGTGCGCGGATTCGCCCTGCACGCAGGTGTGCCCGGTAGGCGCGACCTTCATCAGCCCGGACGGCGCCGTGCTGGTGGACCAGACTTACTGCCTGGGCTGCGCCTATTGCGTGCAGGCCTGCCCCTATGGCTGCCGCTACATTCATCCGGTGAAGAAGGTCGCGGATAAATGTACGCTCTGCTACCACCGGATTACCAAAGGGCTGACCACCGCGTGCTGCGAGGCCTGCCCCACCGGGGCGCGCCAACTGGTCGATCTGAAAGACCCCAAGGACCCGATCCACGAGTTCCTGAAGACGCACAGCGTGCAGGTGTTGAAGCCGCAGATGGCCACCGGCGCAAAGGTCTTCTACAACGACCTGGACGGCTCGGTGCGGTAAAGACAGTGAAGAAGTGAAGAAGTGAACAAGTGAACGGTCAGGAAGCAAACGGGTGAGGGGTTATGAACGGAGTTGAAGGCTTCATGTATCCGAACGAAATCACTCTCTATTGGAGTGTGCTGATCGTTTTGTATCCCTATATCACGGGGCTGGTGGCGGGCGCGTTCATTCTGGCGTCGCTGGAGCGTATTTTCCGAGTGGAAGCGGTGAAGCCGACTTACAGGCTGGCGCTGCTGACGGCTCTGGCCTTCCTGCTGGTTGCGCCTCTGCCGCTGATTTTGCATCTGGGCCACCCATTCCGCTCGCCGGAGATGTACTTCACTCCGCACAGCACTTCGGCCATGGCCATGTTCGGGTATGTGTACATGTGGTACCTGATGGCCGTGCTGGTGTTCGAGATATGGCTCGACTACCGGCGCGAGATCGTTCTGTGGTCCCAGTCAGCGGGGAAATGGACGCGTTGGATTTACCGGCTGATGACGCTGGGCTCCAGCAACATCAGCAAGCATTCGCTGGCAATCGACGAGCGGGCGGGATGGATTGTGACGCTCATCGGCATCCCTTCCGCCTTTCTGTTGCACGGCTACGTGGGGTTCATTTTCGGCTCCGTCAAGGCCAATCCCTGGTGGTCGTCGCCGCTGATGCCGGTGGTGTTCATCTTTTCGGCGATGGTGTCGGGGATTGCGGCGGTGATGCTTCTCTATATGGCGATCGCGAAGCTGCGCAAGCAGAAGATCGACATATCCTGCGTGGACACCATTGCGATGTACCTGTTCTACACCTTCATCATCGACTTCAGCCTGGAGATGCTGGACCTGATTCACCGCATCTATGAGGCCGACGAATCGTTCCGCAGCCTGAATTTCATGGTTCATACCAAGCTCTACTTCTCCCAGATCGTCCTCCAGATCTGCCTGGGCACGCTGGTCCCCATCGTCTTGCTGGGCATCACCCAGGTGGTCAAGCTGCCGGAGATCGCGCGCAAGCGGATTTACTCCGTGACTGGCTGCCTGACGCTGATAGGGATCTTCGCCATGCGCTGGAATGTGGTGATCGGCGGACAGTTGTTCAGCAAGAGTTTTCTCGGGTACACGACTTACAAGATGGGCCTGGTGACAAAGGAAGGACTGATCGTGGCTGTCGCGCTGACTATCCTTCCGCTGGTCTTCTTATGGGTGCTGGTGAAGCTGCTGCCTCCGTGGCCAGAAAAGGGCGTGCCCGAAGCCGCAGCCGCGGACTAAACGCACCCATCCTCTTTGAAATCGGGTGGAAATCATGGATGATCTTCCCGACGCCTTAGATCGGCTTGCCAAACGCCTGGAGACACTGGAGAGGCGTGTCGAGGCGCTGGAAGGTCCTTCCGGAGCTCCGATTGCAGTTGCCGCGACGGAGCCGATTCCATTGCAAGCGGCGCAAGCCGGGGAGAGGCTCCCTTCCGCGCTGGCCGGCGGAGCGTTTCCCGTCGTGGGCAAGGCAATGCTCGGAATTGCCGGGGCCTATGTGTTGCGTGCGGTTGCGGAATCCACCTCGCTTCCCAAACCGGGGGTAGCGGCGATCGCCATTGCCTACGCGATGTTCTGGCTGATATGGGCGACGCGGGCGCCTGCCGGGGCATGGTTTGCAAGCATGACTTATGCCTGCACCTCCGCCTTGATCCTGGCTCCCATGCTGTGGGAACTTACACTGCGCTTCAAGGTATTGCCGGCGGCGGTGACCGCGGGCGTGCTGGGCGCATTCGTATGTGCGGCCTCTGCCCTGGCATGGAAGCGCGATCTCGCATCGATCTTCTGGGTGGCCAATGTGACCGCGGCTGTGGTTGCTCTGGCTTTAGCGATTGCGACGCACGAGGTGACTCCCTTCATAGCGGCACTCCTGCTGATGGTTCTTCTTTCGGAGTACGCGGCTGGACGCAATCACGAGCTGGGAGTGCGATTCCTGGTGGCGGCGGCTGCCGACCTGGGCGTATGGGCGCTGATCTTTATCTACTCCAGCCCAGAAAGCACGCGCGCGGATTACCCAAGCCTCAGGACGGCGGCATTGCTTGCGCCCGGCTTCGCACTGTTTCTGATCTATGGGGTGAGCGTGGCGCTCAAGACTACGGTTTTCCAGCGAAAGATCACAGTCTTCGAAACGATCCAGACCATGATCGCGTTCCTGCTGGCGGCTTCCAGTTTGCTTTATTTCGAGCCCCGCAGCGGAGCAACTGTACTGGGGGCCTTCTGCCTGGCCTTGTCCACGGCAAGTTATGCGGGAGTCTTTGTTTTCTTCGACCGCGCTCCGGAACGGCGCAATTATCGTGTGTTTGCCGTGTGGAGCGCAGCGCTCTTTTTGACAGGCTGCTGGTTGTGCCTGCCGCCGTTGTGGATGGCGGCGTGCCTGGGCGCGGCTGCGATTGTGGCTACGTTCCTGGGTGTCCGGTTGAGCCGACTGACTCTTCAGTTCCACGGCCTGGTGTATCTGCTGGCGGCCACAGTCGCATCCGGCCTGCTGAATTATGCCTTCCGCGCGCTTGCAGGGACACTTCCTGGAGCGCCAACGTGGAGCGTTTGCCTGATCTCGGCTGGCGCGGTTCTCTGCTATGCAGCCGGGAAGCCTTGCCAGGGAGAGCCGTGGAAGCTGCAGCTTCTTCATACTGTCTCCGCATCTGTGGCGATCGGCGCCGCGGCAGCGCTGCTGGTGCAAGGCCTGATGTGGCTGACTGCGTTGAGCCTGAATCCCGGAGCCCATCACCTTGCTTTTATCCGCACGTTGACCATCTGCATGGCGGCTCTGGCGCTTGCCTTCAGCGGCGCACACTGGCGCCGGATGGAACTGACTCGAGTTGGCTACGCCACGCTGGCGCTGGTTGCGGCCAAGCTGGTGTTTGAAGACCTGCGCCACGGGCACCTCGAATTCATTGCCGCGTCCATTTTCCTCTTCGCGGTAACTTTGATCGCGGTTCCGCGCATTGCACGCATGGGACAGAGAATCTAAAGCGATGTTGGCCGCAAACCGGACATACACGTATATTTCCCTCGCATAGGCAAGACGGGATGCGGATAGCGAGCCCGGGAGGAATTCCGTTGCGAATCGGAAGCCCCACACAGCTATGTGGTTTCTTGCCGCTTCCAGCGCTTGTGGACACGAGACAGGGCGGAGAGCGAAAATGGCGCTTCACGCGGAGGAGCTTATGAATACGCATACCATCACGCGCCGGGATTTTGTGCGGCTGGGCGCGGCTGTGGCCGGAACCTGCGTGAGCGCCGGCCGTCTGGACGCCGCTCCGCTTCGCCTGCCCATCGGGCTGCAACTCTACAGCGTAAGAGAGCTGCTTCCCAAGGACTTTGACGGGACGCTGCGCAAGGTGAGGGAGGCGGGTTACACGGAAGTCGAGGCCGCGGGCTACTACGACCGCACGGCGGCGGATTTCCGCAAAGCGATGGATAAAGCCGGGCTGCGCTGCACGAGCACGCATCACACGCTGGCGCTGTTGCTGGCGCATCAGGACGAGCTGATCGAATATGGCCGCGCGCTGGGACTTGATTTCATGATTTGCCCCTGGCCGATGCGGCGCGACCCGGCGCTGACCGGGGCGCTCAAGCTGGACGACTGGCGCTGGGTGGCGGGCCAACTGAACCGCATTGGCGAGAAGGTGAAGGCCGCGGGCATGACCTTCGGCTATCACAATCACGGGCCGGAGTTCGGCTCGGAGGGAGGGGTGGTGTTCTACGACGAGCTGCTGTGGCTGACCGACCCCAAGCTGGTGGTCTTCGAGATGGATTGCGGCTGGGTGGCCGCGGCCGGGCGCAACCCGGTGGATTATCTGAGCAAGACGCCGGGAAGGTTCCCGCTGCTGCACGTGAAGGATATGGTGAAGGGCGAGAACGGCAAGATGCACTCGACGGTGATGGGCCGGGGGGTGGTGGATTACCGGGCGATTCTGCGCGCGGCTACCGGGCTCAAGCACTATTTCATCGAGCAGGAGGAGTTCGACATGGATCCCATCGAGGCGCTCAAGCTGGATGCGGAGTACATGCGCAAGCTGGAGCTGTGAGCGGGGCTTTTCGGGCGGCTGGGGGAGTGAAGAACCGGCGCCGGCTTTTCGGTTAGGCTGTGGGTATGAGCATCTTCGACGAGAAGCGGGCGGAGCTGGAGCAGCACGAGCAGATGATGGGCGTGGAGCGGGGCAGGCTGGCGGTGGCGCTGGACCTGCTGACGGACTCGCTGATTCTGGTGGGTCAGCACGGGGTCTATTGCGCATCCAGCCGGAACCCGGCCAAGCCGGCGCTGGATTTGCAGGCGGTTCTGGGCGGCATGGAGGGCGCCAAGGCACTGATCCAGTCGGTGATGGAGGAGCTGCGGGTGCAAAGAGCGGGGAACAGGGAATAGGGAGCAGGAACAGAGACTAAGGGACTAGGGACTAGGGACTAAGGGACTAAGGATTAGGAAACTGAGATCGGCGCTCGGAGATCGGGACGCGCGTTGAAGCAGATCGGATGGGATGGCGGGCCGACAGCGCCGCCAGAATCCAAAGTGCGTTATGCTGGATATGCGCGCCCGTAGCTCAGCTGGATAGAGCGAACGCCTCCGGAGCGTTAGGTCGGGAGTTCGAATCTCTCCGGGCGCACCATACAACCTGATTATTTGCAATATTTCAGGCTTTTTCCCGCTGTCATGGCCGGTTCCGAATTCTTCGCCGGGCCCAATTCCGCGCCCACCGATGCGAGAGATCGCCTTCGCCATCGCAGCCTCAGAGGGGTGAGGATACCTGGAGCCGATGGCAATCTCAGGCGCAGGCAGCAATGCCTTCAGCCGGCTGGAAGTTGGACTATCCACGCGCGGGGAATTAGAATCCAGGGAGGAGAATCGCATAGTGCCGCGCATTATTGAGATTACTGAATTAGCTCTTCGAGACGCCCACCAAAGCCTGCTGTCGACGCGCATGGCGCTGGATGACATGGTTCCGGCCTGCGCAGACCTGGACAACGCCGGTTACTGGTCAGTGGAATGCTGGGGAGGCGCAACCTACGATTCCTGCATACGCTTTCTCAATGAAGACCCCTGGGAACGGCTACGCACCTTCCGCAGGCTGATGCCCAAGAGCCGCCTGCAGATGCTGCTGCGCGGCCAGAACCTGCTCGGATACCGGCACTACGAAGACGGGGTGGTGGAGCGGTTTGTGGAGAAGTCGGTCGAGAACGGCATCGACGTTTTCCGGGTCTTCGAC
>JBEKZR010000072.1:0-12004 GCA_049509715.1 Occallatibacter sp.
ACGTCATTGACGGAGGCGTTGATGGACGTGGTCAGATCGGTAAGCGGCGTGACCTGGATCGAGGCCGGCAGGTTCAACTCCAGCTGGGGCAGAACCGCCTTGATGGCCTTCACAACTTTGATGGTGTTGGCGCCCGACTGCCTTTGAATGTTGAGGATGACCGCCGGCGTCTCGTTCATCCACGCCGCCTGATGGTTGTTCTCGATCCCGTCCACCACCTGCGCAACATCTTTCAGCATGATGGGCGCGCCGTTGCGGTAGGCAACCACAACCTTTCGATAGTCGTCGCTGGTCACCAACTGATCGTCGGCATTGATCTGGTAGTCCTGATGAGGTCCGTCGAAGTTGCCCTTGGCGGCATTCACGCTGCTTTGCACGAGCACCGTGCGAAGATCCTCGAGGTTGAGCCCATAGGACGACAGCGCCATCGGGTTGGCCTGAATGCGCACCGCGGGCTTTTGCCCTCCGCTGATGCTCACCAGGCCGACCCCGGCCAACTGCGAGAGCTTGGGCGCCAGGCGCGTATCCACCAGATCCTCCACCTGCGAGAGCGGCATGGAGTTGGATGTTACGGCCAGCGTGAGGACCGGGGCGTCGGCTGGATTTGTCTTGCTATACACCGGCGGCGAGGGCAGGTTCGACGGCAGATAGCTCTGCGCGGCGTTAATCGCGGACTGAACCTCTTCCTCGGCGATGTCGATGGTCAGGCTGAGGGTGAACTGCACCACAATGACGGAGGAACCGCCGGAACTGGTCGACGTCATCTGGCTCAGCCCCTGCAGTTGGCCAAATTGACGTTCCAGGGGGGCAGTCACCGTGGTGGCCATCACGTCCGGGTTGGCGCCCGGATAGAAGGTCACCACCTGGATGGTGGGGTAATCGACCTGCGGCAACGCGGAAACCGCCAACTGGGTATACGCTACGATACCCACCAGCAGTATTGCGGCCATCAGCAGCGACGTTGCAACAGGACGCTCGATGAAAGGCCCGGATGGACTCACGGGGCATTGCCCTCCGCTGGATTAGCTGCAATCGCCTGCTTCGACACGATCACTTTGCTTCCCCCCTGCAACTTATCGAAGCTGCTGGTGGCCACAATCTCGCCGGGATCGATTCCCTGCACCGCGATCTGGCCGCCATCCGAAACGCCCGTCTTGACGTTGCGCACGCTCGCCACGCCATTCGTAATCACATAAAGGAAGGAGACCGTCCCATTGTGTTGAACAGCCGCGGAGGGAACCAGCGTGACGCCGTTGAGCGTATTCACCAGCAGCCGCACATTAACGAACTGATTGGGAAACAGGGCGCTGTTCCTGTTGTCGAAGGTAGCGCGCAGCTTGAGGGTTCCCGTGGTGGTGTCAATCTGGTTATTGAGCGTGGTCAGCTTGCCTGTCGCCAGCTTGTTGTCCTTGTTGTCATTCCATGCCTCCACCGGCAACGAGCGCACCTGCCGCATGCGCGCCAGCACCTGCCCCAGGCTGTCCTCCGGCAGCGGGAATATCACGGTCATGGGCTGCATCTGCGTGATGACCACCAGAACGGTGGCTTGGTTTGATTCAACCACATTTCCAGGGTCCACAAAACGAAGTCCCACGCGCCCGGAGATCGGCGCGGTAATGTGGCAGTAGCTGAGCTGCACCTGGTCGTAATTCACGGTGCCCTGATCGTTCTTCACCGTCCCCTGATCCTGCAAAACAATCTTTTCCTGGTCGTCCAGCAGTTGCTTGTTGATTCCGTTGCGCGCCCATGCCGTGCGGTAGCGCTCCAGATCCATCTGGGCCTGGGCCAGAATATTGGTATCGCGCTCCAGCGTGCCCTCGGCTTGCAGCAACTGCGCCTGGTAGGGTCGCGGATCGATGTCGATCAGCGCATCCCCCTTCTGCACGAATTGCCCCTCGCTGTAATGCACCGCGGTCAGAACTCCGCTGGCCTGCGCGGTGATAGAAGCGGTGTAGACCGGAGTGACCGTCCCGATCGCATCCAGGTACACGCCAATGTCGCCCTTGGTGGCGGTTGCGACCGTGGCGGTGACGGGCCCGGTTGTGCGCCCGCGCCCGGCCGGCGCTGTCTTGGCTGCCTGGCTGGCATTGCGGTTATGGATGACGAAATAGGCTACAACCGCCAGGACCAGCAGCAAGCCGGTCCATAGAATCCAGCGTTTGCGAGAGGAGGGAGGCCGCGCATACAAACGGCGCTCGGCGCCATTGTGCCGGCCATCCAATTCGTCTTCGATTTCAGACATTCACGACTCCGCGCTTGAACTTATTTGAGGAGCAGCACTCCGCAGAATCGCAGGTATCCCCCCGCGATTGCAAGTTCCGGCCAGCTCCCCCCAGACAGGCCCCATTGACCAGGCGCCCAGCAAACCCCTGTTGGATGAGACGTGAGACGGTCGGGGCAGGTTGCATGCCCTCATCTTCTGCCCGATGAACAGCAAAGGCATATCGCCCTCCTTGCCGCGTCAACAGGTCTTTCGGGCAAACGAAAAGCCCGCTGATTGAGCGGGCTTTAGCGTCAAATATCTGGTAGCGCTACCGGGAATTGAACCCGGGTTTTAAGATTGAGAATCTCACGTCCTAACCCCTAGACGATAGCGCCACGCTACAAGGGAATGCGGCCGGAACCGGCCACTGTCCACTGTAACAAAAAATAGGCGCGCTTGCCAAAGCCCGGCGGCTGCCAGGCGCCCATACCCAGCCGTCAGGATTGCTTGTGCAAATCGCTCCCGTCCTGAGCCTCTCCCAGCACGGTGAAAAAGCGGACAACCGCTTCCAAATCGCTCTCTGGCAGCGTGGCCAGCAGCCGGCGCGTCTCTCTCTCCACGTCCGCGTACATGCGGCTCAATTTGCCGAGGCGCACCGGAGCCAGCGTCACCAGCAGGCTGCGCCGGTCGTCGGGATTCGGCGCCCGATGGATGAAGCCGGCCTTCTCCAGCCTGTCCAGAGCAACCGTGACTCCGCCGCTGCTCAGCCCGGTCCACGCCGCCAGCCGTCCGGGTGTGGAGGGCCCGTAGAGCTGCAATGTATGGAGCATCTGCATGTCGGTGAGCCCCAGTCCCGCCTTCTCTGCGGCCCGCGAGTTGAAAAAGATGGCCGCGGCGATGAACTTGCGAATCTCGATCACCACGCGATCGGCGAGAGTCACTGGCTCCGGCAGCACGCCCAATACCGGCGCAGTGCGGTTCGGACCTGTTTTTGCTGCTTTAGGCTTCTTCTCTCCGGACATGGCTCTCCTTTTTTACTTTACAAAGCAAGAATCTTAGTTTATAAGATTCTTGGAGGTTGAAGAAATGACAACTACGATGAAAGCATACAAGGGTATGGGCATGGAAGGCGGTATTGCGCGCTGGTACGATCGCACCACGCGCAAAGACATGCCGCAATACGCGGGGCTGGCCTCGCGAATCGCAGACGCACTCCCCGCCGCCGCTGAAGTCCTGGAGGTGGCGCCCGGCCCTGGGTTTCTTTCCATTGAGATGGCGAAGCGCGGGCTGCAGGTGCGCGCCGTGGACATCAGCAAGACCTTCGTCGAGATTGCCCGGCGAAATGCCGCGACCGAACGGACGCAGGTCCGTTTCGACGAGGGAAACGCCGCGGCGCTGCCCTACGCAACGGAAAGCGTGGACTTTGTGGTCTGCCGCGCCGCCTTCAAGAACTTCACCGAGCCGGTCAAGGCGCTGGCCGAGATGCGCCGTGTGCTGCGGTCGCGAGGCACGGCGCTGGTCATCGACCTGCGACGCGACGCGTCCATGGCGGAGATCGGAAGGTATGTGCGGGGGTTGGGCTTGAGCCGGCTGAATCAGTGGTTCACGATGCTGACCTTCCGCACCATGCTTATCAGGCGCGCGTACTCCGTGGAAGAGATGCGTCGCATGATGGCAGAAGCCGGATGGAGCGAGCCGCGCATGGAGATTGAGCCAATTGGATTTGAGGCATGGATGAAGAAGTAAGAGAGGCAGCCCGAGTGTTTGTGGCATCGCAGGTGCGGGCTTTGCCGCGCCTGCGGCTCGATCGGGCTCAGATGCCCAGCTTCCGCACCTCGTCGTTGTAGTACTTGCGATACAGAATCTCCCACTCCTGCGAGCCTTCCAGGATGATCTTGCGCTGCGAGGCGATCTTCAGCCGCGCCGCGCTGTCGATTCCGGCCTCCTGCGTCAACAGGGCTGTCAGCGCCTTGCGCGACTCCTGGCGAATCGTGTTGCGATCCTCCAGAAACCCCACCTCGTCGATCTCGGCCAGCGTATCGGCCACCGTGTGGGCCAGCTTGTTGAGCTTGTCGGGGCTGATCCTCATAGAACCGCCTTGTACTTCTTCACCAGCTCGGTCTTCACCTTCTTGAACATCTCGGCATATTGCGCACCGGACTTGCGCATCTCCTCGGAATACGCGTCCAGAATCACGCGCACCTCCTCGTTGATGCGGTCTTCCAGGGATATCTCCTCGATCAGCCCCTCCGTCACGCGCGCTTCCACCCCCTTCAAGTCGCTGGTGGTGATCATCTTGGCGTCGATGAGGTGCTTGACCGTACGGCGGGCCAGATACCCGATGTAATCGCGTGAAAAAATCATGGGCTAAGGCTCAGGATACTGCATCGGCCCTGCCACTGTACACCGGCCAAAGGACCCGCCTCAAAACCTCACATTGAAGCTCAGGCTCGCACTCCCGCCCGGCGCCGGATCAAGTCATGCCCTGACAAATTCGATAGCCCAAAGGCAGATTTCCCAATTCAGGCCAGTGTGAGCAGGTTTGCCGCGTAGGCTTCGCCGGCCAGAGCTTGCATGCTGCGGTCGAGTGTGACCAGGATGGCTTCGTTGCGAATCGCCAGGCCAAGCAGGAGGGCGTCGGTGACCTGGCGGTAGCCGTGCAGGCGAGGAATGAGGGGCTGAATCAACTCCAGCCAACTAAAGGAAACCGGCAGATGCGCAACGTTGGGCAAGGCTGCAATCTCCTCGAGCATTCGCATTGCATCCGCGATGGTCTTCTTCCCCACCAAGGGCGAGGCCGCGATGCGCACAAAACCAGCCTCAGTCACTGGACAAAGCAATAAGCGAGCGCCGTGGCTGCCCAGCAGCCACTCGGTAGCCTGCTCATGAGCCGCGTGTGCCGGATCGCTCAACGCGAGCCAGATATTTACATCGGGGAGATAGGCTTTCAGATAAAGTCCTCCAGAGCCTCTTTCACCATTTCCGTCGTGATGACGCGCTCGCTCGGCGGGAAGGTCGGAAAGCCTGCCGCGGATCGCCGAAATTCCACCGTTTCGGCGGGTAAGCTGGCAGCTTTGCCGCCCTTGCGGACGAGATCCGTGATCGCTTCACCCAAGGTGATCCCGTTCGCGTGCGCATAGACCTCGGCGAACTGGCGGGCGTCGTCGGCGAGATTAACATTGGTTCTCATATTGATAGTATGCACCGATTCGATGGGACGTGCAAGATCCCAGATACATGCCAGATAAAGTATTTTGCACGCAGAACTGCCGCTGCACCGCCGGGCGAGGCGGCGGGTTCAACGCTTTCTGTTGAGCCTGAATCCTGAGACGCGCAAACCCTTTGTTTTCATAGAAATGGGGTGCGCATCGAGTTCCACCCTCTGTGAGAATAGGACGCTCACTTTACGCAGATCGCCTTCTACCACTCCCCACTGGTCAAATACTCATGGATCGACGCGGCGGCTTTGCGCCCCGCGCCCATGGCCAGGATCACCGTCGCGCTGCCGGTGACGATGTCGCCGCCGGCAAAGACGCCACGCTTGCTGGTGCGCATGGTCTTCTCATCGGCCTCAATGTAATTCTGCTTGTTGGTGGCCAGGTCGGGCGTGGTGCTCTGGATGAGCGGATTGGCCGTGGTGCCCACGCCGATGATGGCCACGCTGGCGGGCAGAATGTACTCCGAGCCCTTGATCTCCACCGGCCGGCGGCGGCCGCTTGCGTCCGGCTCGCCCAGCTCCATGCGCACGCAGCGCGCGCCGGTCAGCCAGCCCTTCTCGTCGCCCAGAAACTCGATGGGGTTGGTCAGCATGCGGAACTCGATGCCCTCCTCGCGCGCGTGCTTGACCTCTTCTTTGCGGGCCGGCATCTCCGCCTCGCTGCGGCGATAAACGAGAGTCGCCGTACGAGCGCCCAGCCGCCGCGAGGTGCGCACCGCGTCCATGGCCGTGTTGCCGCCGCCCACCACGATCACGTCCTTGTCGCGGCAGTCGTAGACCGGCTCGTCGTATTCGGCGCTGTTGTAGGCGCGCATCAGGTTCACGCGGGTGAGGAACTCATTGGCCGAGTAGACGCCGTTGAACTGTTCGCCGGGCACGCCGAGGAAGACCGGCAGTCCCGCGCCGGTGGCTACAAAGACCGCGTCGTAGTGTTCGTTGCGCATCAGTTCGTCGATGGTGACGCTCTTGCCCACCACCACGTTGGTCTCGAATTCCACGCCCATCCTGCGCAGGTTGTCCACTTCTTCTTTCACAATCGCCTTGGTCAGGCGGAACTCCGGGATGCCGTAGACGAGCACGCCGCCCAGCTCGTGTAGCGCCTCGAAGACGCGCACGCGATGGCCCTTCTGGATCAGGTCGCCGGCGGCCGATAGCCCGGCCGGGCCGCTGCCCACGATAGCCACGCTCTTGCCCGTGGCCGGGGCGTTGGCGGGCAGGCCAAGTTTTCCGCTGGTGCGCTCGAAGTCGGCCACAAAACGCTCCAGGTTGCCAATGGCCACGGGCGCGCCCTTTTTGCCCAGCACGCATCCGCCCTCGCACTGGTTCTCCTGCGGGCAAACGCGGCCGGTGATGGCGGGCAGCGCATTGTCCTCGCGCAGCTTGGCCGCCGCGGCAAGATACTCGCCCGCATAAATCAGGGCCACGATTTCCTTGATCTTGACGCCTACCGGGCAATCGACCACGCAGGCGGGCTTGGCGCAGGCCAGGCAGCGCGTGGCCTCGGCCAGAGCGTCTGCCTCGGGCAGCCCCAGGTTCACCTCTTCAAAGTTGCGGCTGCGCACCTGCGGGTTCAGCTCCGGCATGTGCCTGCGCAGAATCTTCATGCGCTCTTTCAGCGGAAGAACATTCAGTGCGGAGCTGGGAAGCGTGCTTTTCTCAGGCATAATGGGCCTCTCCCGCAGCCAACTCCTCGCGTAGCCGTGCCACTTCCTTTTCCTTCGCGGCCAACTCGGCGCGAAGCTCGGCCAGTTCCTCCTGCTTGTGTTCCTCAAACTGCTTGAGCGACTCGCACTCCTTGTTGCGATACATGGCGTTGCGCTGCATCAGCACCTCGAAGTTGACCAGCGAGGCGTCGAACTCCGGCCCATCCACGCAGGCGAACTTGCTCTTGCCGCCCAGCAGCACGCGGCAGCCGCCGCACATTCCCGTGCCGTCCACCATGATGGAGTTGAGGCTGACCATGGTCTTGATCGCGAGCGGCGCGGTGATCTGGGCGACGGCCCTCATCATGGGCACCGGGCCGACGGCCAGCGCAAAGTCGATCTTGCGGCCGGCGGCAATCAGCTCGTTGAGTTTTTTTGTAACCAGGCCCCGTTCTCCGTAGCTGCCGTCGTCGGTCATCACGTAGGCCTCGCTGCTGGCCTGGCGGACCTCGTCTTCAAAGACCACCATCTCTTTCGAGCGCGCGCCCTCGATGAAGATCACGTGGTTGCCGGCCTGCTTCAGCGCGTTCGAGGTGGGCAGCGCCATGGCCGTGCCCACGCTGCCGGCCAGAATCATCGCCGTCCCGTACTTCTCAATCTCCGAGGGCCGGCCGAGAGGGCCGACGATATCCAGAATCGAGTCGCCCGTCTCAAGACAATTGAGCAGCGAGGTGGTCTTGCCGACGCCCTGCACCACAATGGTGACCGTGCCAGCTTCAGGGTCAGAGGACTTGATGGTGAGCGGAATGCGCTCGCCCTTCTCATGCAGCCGGAGAATGAGGAACTGCCCCGGCCTCTGCTTGCGCGCAATGCGCGGCGCATCGATGACAAACTGCTTGATATTGAGGCCCACGTTGCGGGCTTCCACGATTCTGTACATGAAAATATGACTCCGATTCGACCCGGCGATCGGCGATTCGTCTCCGGGCACGGATGGGAAAAATGGCCTGCGAGGACGAATTCTGCCCCACGCACAGGCTCATTCATGACCATCATTCACGATTATTCAGGATTTGGGAAGGTGGAGCGTGTGATGTTGGTCACCGGGGGACTGGTTGCCGCGCGCTCCATGCCGGGGCGGCTGTGTGCGCCTGAAACATTGCACACGAGAAAGCTCCGCTCCGGCGCAAATCTCGCGCGAAGCGGACCCCGCTTGAAGTGACTGTCTGCGAAACGCTGCTCCTTGCCGGCCTCGGCCGGGGTAACCGCGCCGGCATCCTCTGCGCTCTGAATCGCTCGCTGCCGGAATGGTTCTAGTCGCTCTTCCCCGAGTTCTTTTCCAGCCCGGAGGGCAAATCCAGCGCCACCAGGGCAAACCGGGTCCTGCCGTCCCTGGGATTCTCAAAGCCCACAATGTGCTGGTGCCGCTTGGAGCCGGCCTTCAGCTCCAGGTCGCTCTTCCCCAGGCTGTAGTCTCCCTGGTCGACCTGCACATGAGTGCTCTTGCCCTCGTCGCAGGTCAGCCCCTCTGAAGTTGCGATTGGCGTGCCCACTGCGGAATTGTCCCGGCAGGTAATCACTTCGCCGTAGCGCCCCAGCGCCTTCTTGTAGAAAGCTGTTACCTTATCGGCGGTGTCCGGCGTCTCATAGGAGACCGCCCGCACCCGCATCTCCCACTCGCCAAATCCCAGGTGCACGTCCGCCGACTTATGCTTGTCGTCGCCCCTCACCGTCTGCGCGCCCGGATAGACCGGCAATCCCAGGTCCGCGGCCGTGGTCTGGTCGGTATTCACGTGGACGCCGCCAAAAGGCGTGTCCACCCGGACGTTCTTGTCCTCGCCGTTGGCGTCCTTGTCGACGTGTACCCTGCATCCCGCCATCCCGGCTGCCAGCGCCAGCCCAGCCAGCAAAGTTGCTGCTTTTCGCATCATGGCAATCGTCCTCTTGCCGGTTATACGTCCAAATCCGGGAAAATGTTCCCTTACTCCTTCGGCCCGCCGTTGGGGTAATCCACCCGGATAGTCAGGATCTCGTAGGGATGAATGGGCGCCTTGACCACATCGCCCGTCACGGCCAGCGGCGCGCCTTCGGGCGTCTCCATCAGGTTGGTGACGGTAGCTCCTGTCGCGCCCGGCGGCACGTGGAATTCGGCTATCGAGTCTTTCCCTGCCCACTCGTAGACTCTGAAAATCAGCCCATTCGCGTCTTCCGCCGTCTTCACCGCGGTCAGCGCCACGTTCTCCGGCGCGACCGAAGCGAAGGAATGCTCGGCGGGCAGCGAACCGGGGTGCGCAGTGGTCACCACCGCCGTCAGCGGGTAGTTGTACTCGTAGCCGTGGCGCACGGTGAGCGCCTCCTTCCACGTTCCCGCGTGCGGATAGAGCGCGTAGTGGAAGTGGTGATGGCCCATGTCGGCCTCGGGATCGGGCCATTTGGGCGAGCGCAGCAGCGTCAGCCGCAGCACGTTCCCCGCCGCGTCGTAGCCGTACTTGTTCTGGTTCAGCACGCTCAGCCCGTGTACCTTGCCGTCCGGGCCCGTGCCGGAAAGATCGGCCCAGCGCATCGCCGGAACCTCAAACTGCGCCTTCTCCCAACTATTGTTCCGCGTGGTGGGCCGGTCGATGCTCCCATAAGGAATCTCGTACGTCGCAAACGGCCCCGAAGCCGCCAGCGGAAACGCCGCCTTCAGCAGCACATGCGACTCGTGCCAGTCGATCTCGTTGTCGATGTCCACTTGGTCGCCCTCCAGCCGAATTGTCTGCACAAACTTTGAATTCTGCCATGTGCGGGTAAAGCGGACGAAAGGATCGGGCGAGTTTTCACCGAATAACTCGACAGAGTCAGCCCTCGCTGGCATCGTAAGCGCTTGATCCAGCGTGCCGGGGTCAATGTTCCAGGCGTCGTAGTCTTTGGGTGTGTCCTTGAAAGCCTGGAGTTGGTTTCCGCAAGCTCCCGGTGCCAGGGATTCAACGCCTCCAGAAATGAGGCTTGTGATGCACCCGGTCTCCTTGTCGATGGTGACACGCAGCCATTTGGTCCCGAGAGTTACACTCTTGGCAGTCTCTGTGGCATTGACTGGAAGTATCGACATCGCATACTCATGGGGTGTGCTCTTAACTCGGAGCATCTTGTAGCCGAAGGCCGGAACCCTCCTCGCATAAACTGTAAGTTCCGTTACTCCGGTTTTCTCATCCGTCTTAATCGCCTTGATTGGCAGCGATTCCAGACCAGCGGCTTTGGTCTCGTCGTCTGTCACATGTAAAACGCCCGAACGGTCTCCAGGCCACTGAAACTCTACCTTTACATCACCCGAACGCTCCCATCCCAGCGGATTGAAAACGACAATGGGGATCGTATTCGCTTCCTTGGTGCGCGTGTCGATCCTCTCCGCCACTGTCTCCAGCGCCCCCGCCCCAATCTCATTCGTCGACCAGCGCACCACGTCGTAGTCCTTCTGCGCGTCCTTGTAGATCACGCCGATGCCCGACCCCGCCGCCATATCGTGGAACTGATTGAAGAGCACCTTCTTCCAATCTTCCGTTAGATCACCCGAAGGGTACGCCCGTCCGGCAAGGACCCAGGCCAGCGACGCCCACTTCTCCGCGTTGAGCACGTCCACCTCGGCCTCGCGCATATTCCGCTTGTGGTTGGCCTGCGTGGTCATCACCCCGCGGTGGTACTCAAAGTACAGCTCGCTCTTCCAGGTGGGAATGTTCACCTTGCCTGCAACCGCCGGCGGAGGCGTGTAGCCCCTGGCAATCGACTGGTAATTCCACTCCGGGCTCTCCGGCGCAATCTGCTTTTCTATCGCCGTGAAGTAACTCTGCGCCGTCCCAAACTCCATCTTCGGCGTCACGTGTGAGGGGAGCGAAGGGTAAGCCCAGTGCCTGCCCTGGTCCAGCACCGCCCTCGTGGGTCCGCCGCCGTGGTCGCCGATCCCGTACAGGTCCATCATCTCCGTCATGCCGGCAGCGCGAGTGCGTGCCGCCACAAGGTCCTCGCTCAGCCGCACCGGGCTCAGGTTGTCGTTGCCGTAGTCGTGCGGAAAATACGCCAGCACCTTCGACCCGTCCGGCGACTCCCACCAGAACAACTTAAATGGAAGCTGATTCGTGTCGTTCCAGGTCATCTTCTGCGTCACAAAGTAGTCCACGCCGCTCTTCTTGTAGATCTGCGGCAACTGCCATGTGTAGCCAAACGAATCCGGGTTCCAACCGATCCGCACGTCCACGCCGTACGCCTGCTTGTACCAGCGCTTGCCCACCAGCAACTGCCTCACCAGCGATTCGCCGTCCGGCATGTTCAGGTCCGGCTCCACCCACATGCCGCCCACGATCTCCCAGGTGCCCTCCTTGATGCGCCGCGCGATCTCCGTGTTCATGTCGGGATACTTCTCGGCCAGCCACTCGTTGTAAGCCGCGGCGGATTGCGTGTAGGTGTACTCCGGGTACTCGTACATCAGTTGAAGCGCGGTACCGAAGGTCCGCTTGACCACGTCCACCGTCTCCGTCCACGGCCACAGCCAGGCGGCGTCGATGTGCGAGTTGCCGGTCATGTGCAGCGTAACCTGCTCGAGCAGCGGCCTCAGCTCCTCCAACTTGGTGTGCGACGCCTTCAGGCTCAAGTCGAATTTGCTCTGATCGTGTGCGTCCAGTGCCGTCAGGTCCACGGCGCGGATAGCGCTGTCCAGCGTGGCCAACTGCGCCGCGTCGCCCGGCGCCAGCGACGGAACCAGCAGCGCCGCCGACAGCAACTCCTCGCGTAGGTCCTCGGGGTTTGGCCGGCTCTCGGCAAATTCCACCCGCAGCGTTGCTCTCTCAAAGCTCTTGGTGTCCACCGTGTGCAGCAGCTTGACGGCCACCGTCACCTTGTCGCCGGGCTTGGCATTGTCAAACAACACCACCGGCTCCAGATCGTCGCCCATGGCTACTCTGCGTCCAT
>JBEKZR010000073.1:0-11836 GCA_049509715.1 Occallatibacter sp.
TAGGAGCCGGCCGCCAGCGAACCTGTGGCTGCCGAGTCCAACGAAGCTGTCGTTCCATTGCCTTTCAAGCCCGGCACTCCCGTCCAGGAATAAACCGCATTCAGCTTCGGATCCAGGTTGCCGGCCATCGCGGTCAACGTGACCGGGTCGCCGGGGAAGATCGTAGTCGGGCTGGCCGAGCACGCCAGCGTCAACTGCGGAGGCGCGGGATTTCCACCAAAGCGGAAGACAAGTCCGGCAGAAAGGCGCACGTCGTTCTGCGACGCGGTCTTTCCGGTGGAGTAATCCTGGAACATGGTCATCAGGTATTCGGCCTGAACGATGCGGATGGCGAAATGGCGGTGGACCCTGACGTCCAGGCCGCCGCCGCCGGTCCAGGCAAAACTGTTCTGAGCGGGGAGGAGCGTGCAGCTGAATGTGCAATCGGCGAGTGTCACCTCGCTGGCGTGTGCACCTCCAAACAGAGCCTGGACAAAGGGAGTGATCCTGTCGTGCCGGAAGGACAGGCGCGGACCGAAGAGATAGCTGATGACACCTCCGTTTGCGTCGTTCACATCGACCGTAGCTCCGTATGCGCCCTGGAATCGTATCTCCGAGTTCGTGTAGTCGCCAACGTCGGCAACGATCCCCAGATAGCGGTTCAGGTTGTACGCGATGGACGCGCTGCCGCCGTTCAGCCACACCAGCCGGTTTCCGCTCTCCAGCGTCGGCACCGAGCGCAGATACGAGTAGCCCAGGAACAGTTCACCCTTGGGAGTATAACTGTCTACGCCTCTCGAATTCGGCGTGGCTGCCGACATCGAGGCCGCCGGCAGCGGAGCCGCCGGCAGCACAGCGGCCGGATCGGCGGCAGCCGCGGCGCTGGAGCTGGAATCCGCGGCTTTATCGCTCCTGGCGCCGGTCGACGGCTTTGCCGCTTCTTCCGCACGAAGCAAGAACACAGGCATTAGAAATATGGCTAATGCCGCTGTGGCAATCATTCTTGCACTCAATCTCATTGTCGCCTCCCGAACTGCGCGTCGTGATCATCGAAAATCTCAGCGCCGGGTGAACTCGACGCGAATAGGACATGCCAAACAGCGCATTGCCTGAAGGGGGCTGAGACCGCCCTAGGGCGGTCTCAGCATGGCATTTAGGGCAGGTTGATTACGGTGTTCACCAGCGTTGTTGACGCACCCAAAGCAATCAGTCTGCCGTCGATCGTCGTTATCGCGGCATTTCCGGCAGTTGAAACCGAGATCCCCCCACTGTAGGCGATGATGGTTCCCTCGAACGTTCCGCCTCCCGCCCCGTTGATGGTCGCGGAGGTCGCGACCGCCCAGAAGATGTGGCTGGCCTGGGCGCCGTGGGCCAGGATGACATTCCGCGGGAATCCGGCCTCCCCTACGGTGAGAGCTGATCCCACCTGGAAGACCCAGTACGCATTCGTATCGCCCTGAGCGTCGAGAGTAAGATCACCCGTCGTTATGTCAACTGTGCTTGCGTTTGTGTAGGTGCCAGGGAACAGGGTCAGACCGCCCAACTCGCCTGCCAGAGTGCTGCCTGCCGGCGCGGTGCCTGTGCCAGGGAAGCAACTGCATTGAAGAGTGTTGTAAGCGGTTAGAGCTTCCGATGCGGCTGCGGTTGCGATGGCCATCGTAGCAGCGGTTCCTTCGTCGGGGCAATTAACGGTAGGAGGCGGCGCAGCGGTGTCAATGACTCCATTCACCTGCCCTATGTTGAGTGTCGTTTCCGTATACGTGCATGGCCATACTGCGCCAACAATCGGAAGGCTGGTATCGTGGAATCCGGTCATCGTGGTAGAGGCGCCCGTGGTCCCGATATCCCCATTGACGACCGTATAGATTCCCTGATTGGTCATCCCGGCGCCGCCGCCAAGGCCGCCAAACAGCGTTATGGTCGGCCCAAGAACCACCGGCGGCGGAACCGCTGCCGCACCGGTCTTAAAGGTCCAGGGATTGGGTGCGCCGGTGGTCCCCAGCGGATTACCGGCCAGGTCCGTTGCCCCATCGGTCACCGTCGCGGTATAGAAGGTGCTGGCAGTGAGCGGGTTCGTGGGCGTGAAAGTGGCAATGAAGCTGATCGGATCGTAAGAATACCCTCCAGCTATCGGAGTTCCGCTCGCTGTCTGACCCGTATAAAGCAGGAACGTGGCCGAGTTGAGGGTCAGTGGATTCATCGCCTCGCTGAAGGTTGCGCTGACCGCCTGATTGAGGGGTACGCCTGTGGCCGCGCTGGCGGGGATGGTCGAAACCAACTCCGGCGAGACGACGACGGGAGCGGTGGCGGTCTGGAAGATCCAGGAGTAGGGGTTGACCATTGTATTGCCGGTCAGGTTCTGAACCCCGGTTGTGATCGTGGCTGTATACGTGGTGCTGGGCAACAGATTCGTTGTCGGCAGGAACACCAGTTCATTTCCAATCGCTGCATAAGCAACCAGGCCCGGCACGGGAGTGGTGACGCCCGCTTTCACGTATGTCAGCGAAAAGTTTGCTGAGATGATGGTGGCGGGGTCCATCGCCTCGCTGAAAATGGCGCTGACTGACTGATTGAGGGGCACGGTCACGTCTTCTGGCAGGGGCGGGCTTACAGGGATGGTTGAAATGACCGTCGGCGCTGCGGTAAGTGGGGTGGCGGCGGTGGTGAAGGTCCATGTATAGGCGACGACCCCCGCGTTGTCGTCCAGATCCATTGCCCCCGTGGTGATGGTGGCCGTATATTCGGTGCTGGGCGCAAGGCCGCCAAACGGCGCGAACGTGGCTACCGAGCCGGCGGGGACATAGTTGATCGCTCCATTTACGGCAGTCCCGCTCACCGTCGCTTTCAGCAAGAAGGTTGCCGAGTTGATCGTGGCGGGGTCCATTGCCTCGCTGAATGTCGCGCTGAGGATCTGGTTGATGGGCACGCCCACGGCTCCGCTGATGGGCACGGTGGAGATGACCGTTGGAGGGAGAGGGGGAGCCGGAACAGTATTAAAGGTCCACACGTAAGGAAGAGCCAGCGTAGAGCCCGCCAGGTCCGTCACTCCGGCGGCGATCGTGGCCGTGTAGACGGTGTTGTATGCCAGTGGACTTGCCGGCGTAAAGGTCGCGATGCTGCCCGAGCAACCCACTGTGCCGGTTACTGATGTCGCGCCCGGGGCTGCGACGAGTGTAAACGCTGTCGAAGCTAACGGGCAGCTCATCGCCTGGTTGAAGATCGCGCTGAGCTCCTGGCTGATAGGCACGCCTGTGGCTGTGTTCAGCGGAACCGTCGATAGCACCGCGAGCGCCGCGGGCGGCGGGGGTGGCGCGGCAACCGTGGAAAAAGTCCACACGTAGTTGCTAACCAGCTCAGCGCCGCCGGGGGTCGCGGCCCCGGTGGTGATCGTAGCCGTGTAGGTGGTGCTGTATGCCAGAACGGCTGCCGGCGTAAACGTCGCAACCAAGCCAGAGTACGTGACGGCTCCAGTGACGGCAACGCCGCCCGGGGCTGCAAGCGTGAAGGTTGTGGCGTTAATCGAGGTTGGGTTCATCGCTATGTTGAATGTCGCGGTGACGGTTGTGTTGGTGACGACACCGGTAGCGCCTTGAGCGGGGGTTACTGACACCACGCCTGGGATGGTTACCGTTTCCTGGCCGCATCCGGCCACTAGGGCGACCAGCAGAGTCGCCAGGAAGCACATGAAAACAGTCCTGTATTTGCGCATTTTGAACCTCTCATCCAGCTGTGGTGCCTAGGTGCCCGATGGTCATCATCTTGCCGCCTCGTCGTGGAATACCGACACGGCGTGACAATGCCAAAGTAACAATCGAAAGTTTGCTGGGTCTGTACAAAACTGCTCATCTTTACGCCAAAATATTGTTCATTTTCTTGCCTCGCTGCATTAGCCAGCGCAGAGCCTGCGCATCGAGAGTTTCAATTTCGGGCTGCAACAATCCATTGACCCCAAGAGTGCCGCGCGCGCATTATGTAAAGGCCTCGGACTCGTTTGCAAGCCGTCGTACAGTAGCACCATTCTTTGAGCTGTCAATGGAGTCTCCAGTGGGCAAATGAATTGCCCGGTTCTGGGGTTCACTTGTCCTTGGATAGTTTGTTGCGGTTGTCAGCATCGCGGCAGTGGATTCAACGATCTGTTTCGTTTTGCTCATCGTGAGAGATTTGCGCCGTGCACTCCATCTGGACCAACGCCTTTTCACGGCGCACTGTCCCCGCCAACTGAGTCTCAGATTCTTGATTGCGTGTGGCCCACCGCAATCGGCGGCTCGCGCGAAGAGCGCTTTCAACATGCAAATGGTCAGAACTGAACGTCTTTTCAATCATATGAATCAGTGCTTTGGCTCCTAAGACGAGAACGGGAGGAGTGCAGAGAGCCTCCTGAAGACCCGGTGGAATGCAATTCCTCCCAGCGTGAGCGATTCTGAACAGCACCGCCGAAACAAGTGAGTGAATTCTGTAGACCGGGTACCCGAGGGAGGAGTTGCTCGTTCTCCCGAACGAGGGCCTAGGCGCAGATGCGGCTCCGGCGGCGGGCTTCGGCCTCCGCTTGCGTCAGGTCCTCGGGAGTCGTGTGCAGCGACTGACGCTGTGTTCGACTCATGTTTATGGTTGATCTCCATTTTTTACAGTTTTCGACTTCCGCTTTGATAAATAAGCCTGACATGCCAGGTGAATCTATGGACGAAGATTCTTCGAGACTGGTATGACTCCGTCTGCAAAATGACGAAGCGGGGTGTCAACCCCGCTTCGTCGTTTGCCTTCCAGATTACTGCCAGTGTCCTTCCTGCAACTCCCAATGGTCGCCCCGATGAACCTACCTGTGCGCAACCCAACGCTGGTGCTCTTGAGGCGGACGGTCCCAGCGGCCGGGGGTCCAGACGTAATGGTCGCCTTCATAGCGGTGGTATCCGGAGATCCACACGTAGCCCCGCTCTGGAGGCGCGCCCCTGCGCTCGTGAACCGGAGCCGGCGGCCCGATGCGAACCACGACCTGCGCGAACGAAGCCGCAGGCAACATTGTGAAAGCAAGCAACAGTGCCAATGCAATCTTCTTCATGGTGAAAGAGTCCTCCAAGGGCTCTTGCGTCTCCGGAATACTTCATCCATTCCGGCTTGTCGAAGATATCAACGGGTTACGTGGCCACTGATTGCGCATCCATCCGGAGCCGCACTCACGACAGTTCTACCAGTCCCGGTCTTTTTGCGGTGTGCCAGATTGCTCAGTGGAGTCCTTTAACTGGAATCTCCTTCTTCGGCGCGGATCCCCTCAGATTGAACGGCTTCTGACGGGAATTCAAAGGCCAACGCGGCATTTGCAATGGACAAACCGGTCGATTCCGTGCCGTCTCGAGCTCGCCAGCAAAACTGAAAGCGTTCTAAAACCAGCGCCGCCTCCGGTGCGAGAATACCCAGATCGCTACCACGGCCAGCAACACCCCAATCAGCAACCAGGCCAAGTCGCGGCCGCTGAAATCCTGCAAGAACCGAGAATCATGCCAGCGCATCAGCGCCAGCGCATTGCTCATTGCGATCCGCATCTCTTCCCTCCGCGCACCGGTTTCATTGCCCGCCTCACGCACCTGGACGGCGGTTTCCGGCCCGCGGCCAGTCCCCCGACGGCGAGCCGAACTTGCCGCAAACTGCCCTATCTGAAAACCCCAAGCAGATAGCACACCAGAAGAATCACCAGCACTGTGCCAAGCCCTATGCCTGTTCCTCCGCCAGCGCCCCACCGGTTATAGCCGTAGTATCCTCCGCCTCCGGCGAATACGAGCAGCAGAAGAATAATCAGTATGATGAGCATCTCAAGTCTCCTTCTTTCGGGATTGCAACTCCCGGGTTATGTCACCGGTTTGATTGCGCCGCGTTCTTCAACCCGGCGAGTTCATCGAGGAGCGCGCGGATTGCCGCATGCCCATTTGAAATCTCAATCACCAAATGCGCAGGCTCCTGCACCGAGAGTCTTCCATCTCGAATGCCACGGTCCTGCAGCGGGGGTCTTCTACCTCAGCCATCGCGCTCCTGCGCAGGCTCCTACAGCGCGGGTCTTCCATCTCAATCACCACGCCGTGGACCAGTCTCTTGCACCGAGGATCTTCCGTCTCAATCGCCGCGATCTTGCACCGGGGATCTTCCATCTCCATCACCACGCCATCGAGCAAGCTCTTGCACTTGATCGCTTATTCAGCGACCTAAGGTCAGGTTGGCGCGGTCTACGCCACAATTGCTGCTCAATAGTGCTCACTTCGATTTGGCTCTCATGGAAAACCCTGCCTGAGCAATTTTGACCAGCCTTCCTGTCCCTGCCGGCTTCAGACTGCACGTGACTTCGCTGCTGCCGCGGCAATTCCCCTCTGAGTGCTGCGGACATCCAATGCAAAGGAGACACGATGTACCACCTTACCAATGCCCAATTGCTGGTTGGCGCCCTTGTCCTCATCCTCGCTATAGTCCTTGCCGTCAGAGCGATCCTTGGACATCGCAGGGAAAAACCCGCGCCTTTCCGCGATTATTTCGGCTCCGGGTACCGCCGCGACCTCCTCCGTCAAAGCGATTTGAGCGAAAGCGAAGACTGGCAGGCCGAGCGTCAATCCCGCTTCACACCTTTCCGTCTCCGCGATTCCGGGGCCAACGAGCGGAGAACAAGAGTTGGCGGCGCAGCCCGGCGGGGTCGCGAATCGAATTGATCCAGGGTCCGTTTACGCCTACAGGGAGGATGGCCTTCAACCAAATCCTGCGGCGGAATCCCCATCAATCCAACACTCTGGTCGATTCTGCCGGGCCTTCAAAACCCATCGCCCTCTTCCCCCTCTCGGAGTGAGCATTTCTGGCCAGCATTCGCGCGCCAACCCGCTCATGATGGTTGCGTAGATGCTCCTCCTTAGCCTCGAAGCCTCCACCAACAACAACCCTTTGCCGTCGCGGACCTTTCCGCATAGGAGATCGCCATGCAGTTTCAATTCACGAATACCCAGATCACCGTTGCCGTGGTTGTACTCTTCCTCGTCGTTGCCATCGCCTTCGGTCTGTATCTTAAATACCGCAAAACCCGCACCAGCGGCTTCCGCAATCGTTTCGGCACCGAGTACGACCGCGCCGTTCTCACGCACGGCTCCCCGCACAAAGCCGAATCCAAACTGGCCGACCGGGAAACCCGCGTGGAAGCCCTCAAAATCCGCGACATCGGCGCCGCCGAGCGGACGCGCTTTGTCGCCGAGTGGAGCACCGTCCAATCCCGCTTCGTCGATCATCCCAAAGCCGCGGTCACGGAAGCTGACGACCTCATTAACGCGCTCCTTGAGGCCCGCGGCTATCCCCAGGCCGGCTTTGAGCAGCGCGCAGCCGATGTATCCGTCACCTACCCCCGCGTCATGGAAAACTATCGCCTGGCGAACGCCATCGCCGTCCGTCCCGGCAAAGTCGAAGCCACCACCGAAGAGCTACGCACCGCGATGATCCAATATCGCGCCATCTTCGATGAACTCCTCCAGGACCAAAAGCCTCAACTGAAGAAGTCGGCCGCATAACTCGAACTTGGCGACGCGAAGGAACCTAACCAAAGCGGACGTCCTGGAGGATCGCAAAATGGGACCACTCACGAGAGTAATTCGATGTGCCCGCAAGCCAGGATTCTCCATCCTGCTCCTGGTGGGCACATTCACGCTGGGAACCACCCTGGGATTCTCCGCCAGCCCGAATTCTGAGACGATTCAGGCCACCTACGCCCAAGCCGGCAGCATGGTTAGCGTCACGCTGATCATTTACAACTACTCCACTCCGTCGGACCTGCAGATTCTTTCACAGGCATTCCAAGAGGGCCAGGATCGAGGGTTGGCCGCCGCGCTTTCCAAAACAAAGGCGGTCGGGCAATGCTCGATTACAGGTGCTATCAGCTATGACGTCGCCTTCATCCAAATGGTTCCAACGCCAACCGGACGGCAGATCACCTTTATCACCAGCCGCCCGCATCTGTTCGATGAAGCAGACTCGCCTGCGTCGTCTCCGTCCTTCGACCTGGCGGTTGGTCAATTCGACCTCAATGACACCGACCCGGCCAAGAGCACGGGATTCCTGTATCCGGCGAGCAAGCTGGTAATCGATAAGCAAGGAGCGATTCACTACGATCTGGCCGGCAGTCCCTGGTCGCTGGTCAAGGTTCTCGATTCGCAGGGGATCCCGGCGTGAACCGGGCGCCTGGTTCCCGATGCAATTGGCCCTGACTTCGGGACCGCTCTTCGTCCAGCAACGGTCACTGAGCAAAATTGCACAGCGCGCATGGCGTCTCAACCGCACCATTGATAACAGGTGCCCACGCCAAAGCGGCGGCAGCGATGCCGGATCAAGCGGCTACATCCCCATGAAGGCAGCACCCCTTCGACGCTGCCGCCGTATCTAAAGTGCCCTTTATGACCCGGTTTGTCCAAACGTTTTCACAGCGTGCAAAAATGCACATCCATCTCAATTTGGCTGGAGTAGAGTCAAGCGATGATGAATTCCTTTACTGGTCGCATTCTGAAACTCGGACCGCTCATGCGGGATCTATTGCTGTCCGCTGCCGGGAGCTTTGCGTTTACGCGCTGTTTTCGCCTGATCGCGACAGGACAAGATGGATCGGACACGAGGGCGCCCATTCGCGTCGCGAGCCCATCCCACAAGCCATTAGCGGGTATCGCCGCTGCACTGTTCCTTCTGGCCTTCGTCACGGGTGAAGCGCTGGCGGCGATTCGGGCGCTTGGCCGCTGATACTCATTTGCAACATTGCCTCCGAGCCATCGGCGCTCGCAAGTTTGTAGTCAGGAGCCTGCAATGTCCGCATCAAACGTCTCTGTGAATCCACAAACGAATACTTCGATGCGGCGCGAATCGTGGCATCCGAGATTCGGAAAAGAGCCGGCCTCCTCCTTGCAACCGATGCCATGCCGCTCACTTCCAGTCCGGGTAGCGCTGGTTGGGAACCACCTTCCCCGGCAGTGTGGAATTGCAACCTTCACGACCGATTTGTGCGATGCGATCGCTGCCGAGTACGGAGCCGCGGGATTGTCGGTAACAGCCGTCAACGATCCCCAGTCGTCGTACGCATACCCTGCGCGGGTGCAGTTCGAGATCGCCGAATGCGACATATCTTCCTATCGAGCAACCGCCAATTCTCTCAATGCCAGCGACGTCGATTTGGTGTGCCTGCAGCACGAGTACGGGATTTTCGGGGGGAATGCCGGCAGCTATGTCCTTCAGTTGCTGCAGCAGCTCACCATGCCGGTCGTAACAACGCTTCATACTGTTCTTCGCCGGCCGGACCTCGATCAACGCATCGTCATGCAACAGATCGCCGCACGCTCCGATCGTCTTATTGTGATGAGCGAGTACTCTTCTCGCGTTCTCCAGGATGTATTTGGGGTTCCAGGCGAAAAGATCGACCGGATTCCGCACGGCATCCCTGACTTGCCTTTTGCGGAGCCAAATGTTTACAAAGAATCGCTCTCCATCGGAGGAAAGTCCGTATTGCTCACGTTTGGCCTGTTGTCTCCCAACAAAGGATTCGAGAACGTGATTCATGCCCTGCCGCGCATCCTGGCCCGGCACAGAAGCGTGGTCTACGTGATCGCAGGCGCCACTCACCCGCATGTCAGGGCCCGCGAGGGTGATCGATATCGGGATCAGTTGCAGGCCTTGGCCGGGGAACTGGGAGTTGAGGCAGAGGTGATCTTCCACAACCGGTTCGTCAGCCCCCAGGAAATGGCTTCGCTGGTGGGTGCGGCCGACATCTACATCACGCCCTATCGCTACGAGGCACAGGCTGTATCGGGAACCCTCGCGTATGCTGTGGGCGCCGGGAAGGCGATCATTTCGACTCCGTACTGGCACGCAGCCGAACTATTGGACGAAGGACGCGGAGCGCTGGTCCCATTCGAGGATCCGGAAGCCATTGCTGCCACGGCAATTGAATTGCTGGAAAACGATGCGGCGCGCCAGACAATGCGGAAGCGCGCTTACCTCCATGGGCGCCAGATGGTCTGGAACCGGGTAGCGCAATCATATATGCGTTCCTTCGAGCGAGCTCGCGTCAACCATCTGCAACCTGCTCACCTGAGGTTTTCCGCCCAGGCGGTAGAGAACAACACTGCGAGCCAACTCCTAAGTGCCTGAGCGATCTGTCGGCTCCAAATCTTTCGCGCCGCCGATAAAGGCAGGCGTGGCCACGCGGCGGTCAATATTGGCCAGCAATCGCAAGACGCATGCGTAACACTAGCTCTTGAATGACACGCCACGGACCCCTGCCTGCCGGATTTCCCGGCGTGCGATCTCTAGTGAACCCGACGACATAAAGAGGTTGCATAATAACCGCCGTGCCAGTGAGTCGGAGAAAACAGTGGAGACAAATGAAACTGCTCAAAGGAATCGGAACAGTATTGTGCCTTTCCGTGCTCTGTGTACTCGTCGCGCCGAAAGCGAAAGCCGACGATTTCAACAGAAAGTCTATCGTCACTTTCACCGCGCCGGTCGAAGTTGGGGGCTCTAACGCTCAGGTATTGCCCGCGGGAACCTATGTTTTCAAGGTCATGCATGCAGGAGTGTACAGCCACATCGTTCAGATCTCGAACCAGGACGGAACCCATGTGTACACCACCATCATCGCAATGCCCAACTATCGCTTGAAGGCCACCGATAAAACGGTCCTGACCTTTCGGGAGCGGCCCGCCGGAGAGCCTGAGGCTCTGAAGGCATGGTTCTATCCGGGCCGTGTGTGGGGCGAGCAATTTGTCTATGACAGGCCCAAGGCCATCCAACTGGCCAAGGAAACCAATGAGCCTGTACTTTCGACTCCCGTCGCGTTGGTGGCCGCGCCCGTTGAGGTTTTAACGACGGCGCCCGTCGAGGCAGTTACTCCGAACGGAGAAACAGTTGAAACCGCCCAGGTTGTTGAAGCGCCTCCAGCCGAAGTGGTTGCAGTTGCTCCAGCGCCGCAACCCGTTCTAGTCGCCTCTCTGCCTGAGACAGCCAGTTATCTTCCCCTGATTGGGCTGGTTGGGCTGCTTATGCTGAGCTGCGGCTTTCTCCTCTCGGGTCTCTTGAAGCGCACGGCTTAAATCAATTGAGGGGTGGATCGCTCGGCCCCTCTAGTGAACCGGAAACGATGGGTCGAAGGAGGCGGTACGCGAGTATCGCCTCCTTCGACCATGCGGTCGCAGGTGCGGATACCAGAACGCCCGCGTCGGATTCTTTTTGAAAGACTGGACATATGACTCAGATGACTGCATTTGTGCTAAGAGCGCTAAGAGAAACTGGTGTGCATTCCTCACAGTCCTTCGACACCCGAATGCGCATTACGGCGAGAAATGCCTCCACGTTCCGGCGCCTGGTTGCCGTTATCGCCGCAACCCTTATGACTTGTACTTTTGGGGCCCAGAATTCCCAACCATTGCATAGCAGCCCTGGCGGCGAATACACTCTCGAGCTGAATGCCGACATTGTGATTCTGAGCGCAACTGTCCTGGACCATAGCAACGCACTTGTTTCCGGGCTCGGTAAAGACGATTTTCAGGTCTATGAGGATGGGATGCTCCAACGGATCAGGTACTTCAGCCACGAAGATATCCCGGTTACAGCAGGCATTCTTGTCGATAACAGCGGGAGCATGGCGCCGAAACGCGCCGATGTAATTGCCGCGGCATTGGCATTTGCCCGCTCCAGCAATCCCCAGGACCAGATGTTTGTGGTCAATTTCAACGACCGCGTGTCTTTTGGCCTTCCCGCGGATGTGCCCTTCACTGACCGGAAGGATCAATTGCAACTGGCCCTCTCCGAAATCCGATCGATCGGTCAGACCTCACTCTACGACGGGATTGTTGCCGCCCTCGAT
>JBEKZR010000074.1:0-11816 GCA_049509715.1 Occallatibacter sp.
TTCACGACGTGCTGCAGATGACGGTGAAGGAAGCGCTGAGGTTCTTTGCCGGGTAGACGAAGCTGCTGGAAAAGCTGGCGGTGCTGGACGAGATCGGGCTGGGATACCTGCGGCTGGGGCAGTCGGCGACGACGCTGTCAGGCGGCGAGGCGCAGCGGGTCAAGATGGCCGCGCATCTGGCGCAGGTGCGCGCGGTCAACGCCAACGTCAAGCCCTCGCAGGCCAGCCGCGTGCTCTACATTCTTGACGAGCCGACGACCGGGCTGCACTTCGACGATGTGTCGAAGTTGCTGATGGCCTTTCGCAAGCTGATCGACGGGGGCGGATCGCTGATCGTGATCGAACACAATCTGGACGTGATCAAATGCGCGGATTGGGTGATCGACCTGGGGCCGGAGGGCGGCGAAGGCGGGGGGCGGATTGTGGCGGAGGGCACGCCGGAGGAGATTGCGGGCAATCTGCTTTCACATACGGGGAAGTGGCTGGGGCGGGTGCTGTGAGGTGGATGCTGCCGGGATTTCTTGAGTCCGGCTACAGATTTATACCAGGATGACCAGTTCGCTGTATGGCTTGAGCTGCGCATCGGTCGTGAGCAGATGCAATGGCTCGCTGATTGCCTGGGCGATCAGGAGGCGGTCGAATGGATCGGTGTGATAGAGCGGCAAATCCGCAACAAGGACAGTGTGTCTCGAAAACACAGGTAGTTCCTCGAAACCGGCCGCTTCCATAAATTGGACGACCCGCCTGGGATTCGCGTTCAATTTGCCGATACGAACCTTGATGGCAATCTCCCAGATGGATGCCGAGGAGACTAGCACTGCCTCGGCATCCAGCATCAATCGCCGGGCTTCCTTGGGTAGATTCCGTGGCTCGTAAAACTGCCAGCAGACTATATGTGTATCCAGGAGAAGCTTCATCACCGGCCTTCAAACTCGGCCAGAATCTCGTCCGGCAGTGGCGCGTCAAAGTCTTCCGCGATCCAACCCTCGCCTTCGAGAAGGCCGAAAACAATAGGACGCTTTTCTTTATTGTTGAGGCTGGTCAGCCGGGCTACCGGCTTGCCGGCGCGAGCGATCACCACATCGGTGCCGGAAGAGGCCAGATCGACGAGTTTGGAGAGTTGGGTCTTGGCTTGGTAGATGTTGACGGTCTGCATGGCTGTCCTCCAGACTAGACCAAGTCTAGTCTAGCACATTTCCGGGTGGTTGGTTGCGGCGGCGAGTATGCACGGGCTGCCATAAGCGATACTGGAGAACGAACGGGGGACGAGGATGACGCTGCTCCACGACGACAGGCTGTTTCCGGCGGAAGAGAGAACACGGGCCATTGCCAGGCGGCTGTATGCGGGGATTCGGGGGTTGCCCATCGTGAGTCCGCACGGGCACACACAGGCGCGGTGGTTTGCGCGGAACCAACAGTTTCCCGATCCCGTGGCGCTGTTCGTGCAGCCGGACCACTACGTCTTCAGGATGCTCTACAGCCAGGGAATCACGCTGGAAGAACTGGAGATCGGCCAGGCGCGGATAGCCGAGCCGCGCAAGGTGTGGCGGATCTTTGCCAGCCATTACCACCTGTTTCGCGGGACGCCGACGCGGCTGTGGCTGGACTTTGCGTTTCAGGAGCTGTTCGGGCTGACGGAGCGGCTTTCGGCGGGCACGGCGGACGACTACTACGACGCGATCGAGGCCAAGCTGGCCACAGCGGAGTTTTTGCCGCGGGCGCTGTATGAGCGCTTCCGGATCGAGGTGCTGGCTACGACCGATTCGCCGCTGGATTCGCTGGCAGACCACGCGGTGATCCGGGATTCGGGTTGGAAGGGGAGGATTGTGCCTACATTCCGGCCCGATGCCGTGGTCGATCCGGATTATTCGGAGTTTCGGGCGGGGGTTGAGGCGCTGGGGGCGCTGACCGGCGAGGACACGGCCACCTGGCGCGGCTATCTGCGGGCGCTGGAGGCGCGCAGGCAGTATTTCAAGACGCTAGGCGCAACGGCCACCGATCACGGACATCCGACAGCGCAGACGGCGGACCTGAACGAGCCGGAGGCTTCGCGGCTTTTCGCGACGGTGATGGAGGGGACGGCTGGGGCGGCGGAGCATGAGCTTTTCCGGGCGCAGATGCTGACCGAGATGGCGCGGATGAGCCTGGAAGACGGGCTGGTGATGCAGATTCATCCCGGCTCGGCGCGCAACCACAATGCGCGGATTTTTACGCGTTATGGGCGCGATATGGGAGCGGATATTCCGAGGCCGACAGAGTATGTTGAGGCGCTGCGGCCGCTTCTCAACCGGTTCGGCAACGAGGCGGGGCTGACCATCATTCTGTTTACGCTGGATGAGACCGCGTACAGCAGGGAACTGGCGCCACTTGCGGGCCACTATCCGTGCCTGCGGCTGGGACCGCCGTGGTGGTTCCACGACAGCCCGGAGGGGATGCGGCGCTTCCGTGAGCAGGCGACGGAGACGGCGGGGTTCTATAACACCGTGGGCTTCAACGACGATACGCGGGCGTTCCTGTCGATTCCGGCGCGGCACGATGTGGCGAGGAGGATGGACGCGGGGTTTCTGGCGCGGCTGGTGGCCGAACATCGCCTCGATGAGGATGAGGCGGTGGAGTTGGCGCGGGAACTGACTTATGGGTTGGTGAAGAAGGCGTACCGCCTTTGATTGCGAAAGCCGTCGAAATCCAGCCGCCTCCGGATTCTGCTTAGCGCTTGTGCCTGGCTTCATTCTCCGCGACGCGCGCCAGCACAATCTTTCTCACCAAGGCCGCTGGCACTGGTTTGCCGATCGGGAATTGCACCGCACCCTTCGTAGTCTTGTAGTCCTTGAGTTGATCGGCGAGCGAGCGGAGGAGCGGCGGACTGCCTGGATAGAATCCGCAGTGCTTCTTGAACGCCCCATACCATAGCAGCGTGCCCTTGTAGCGGAAGCCAGGCATCCCATAACTGAAGAACTCGGCCGCCTCGGGAGGAACGATGGCGCGAACAATCGCGCGGATCTCTTCCAGCATCTCCCGCGCGCCCTCTGGAACTCTGGCAAGGTAGTCGTCCACGGCCCCCGCCTCAGAAGCGCCGGAGTCTGCGGCTGAGCGTCTGACTGGCTTTGCTTTTCCTGCTTTCATGTGCGATCTCCTGTTTGTATTCCCGTGATGAAGTCCGATCTACCAAATGCACGGACATTTTTTCGAATTAACGTGCTTGTTTCATCTCCTCTCGCACCCGGGCCACCAGATGGAGATAAGCGTGGGCGGTTTCGGTGATGGTCTTGGGGCGGCCTGCTTCGATGGCGGCGAGGTTGACGAGGTCGCTGCCGACGCCGAGGGCGCGGGCCCCGACGCGTAGGAAACTCTCAGCGGTTTCGAG
Source organism: Occallatibacter sp. (assembly GCA_049509715.1). Taxonomy (GTDB): domain Bacteria; phylum Acidobacteriota; class Terriglobia; order Terriglobales; family Acidobacteriaceae; genus Telmatobacter. The sequence continues at coordinate 3,365 of JBEKZR010000074.1, forward strand.
AGTGACGCCGCCGGTGGGGATGAGCTTGAGGTGGGGAAACGGCGCGAGAAGAGATTTGAGGTAGCTTGCGCCACCGACTGCGGAGCAGGGAAAGATTTTCACGTAGTCCGCGCCGGCCTCCCAGGCGGTAATGACTTCAGTGGGCGTAAGCGCGCCGGGGATAGAGAGCTTCCCGCTCCTTTTTGTTTCGGAGATGACCTCCGGATGGAGGCTGGGGCTGACGACGAACTCGGCCCCAGCGTCGATGGTAGCTCGGGCTTGCGCGGCGGTGGTGACGGTGCCGGATCCGAGCAGGAGCTGCGCTCCGTATTCTTTCATGAGTTCTTTCAATACATCCAGCGCGCCGGGAACGGTCATGGTGACTTCGACAACGGTGACGCCGCCGGCGATCATGGCTTTGACAACCGCGTGGGCCTGGGCGGCCGAGCGGGCGCGGAGGACGGGAATAAGGCCGACGCGCTCGATGATTTGCGATGTGGTTTCGGACATAATCTCCTCTTCTGATGCGCTACAGGCCGCCCAAAGGCAGCGTGAAGCTGCAGCGAGTAACCTTCATCCGCGCGCGATCTTACGCCTGGACCACCAAAGGAACCCTACTAGGGCAACTTGCAACACAATCACGAATACGAGCACCAGGTAGTCATAAGGGCCGAGCGGAGCTGGGGTCATCTTGAACGTAACCTCACCGGGAATTATTTCCCTTATGTCAGTTGTCACCATCGGCGGCCCGTGCCTCCACAATTGCCATGCGGAGTACGAATCAAGAAGAACGAGGATGCTCAGGAGAACCTTTACCACCCGTCTAGCGAATCGCATATCTTATGCTCCTCCTTTTTGTCAGACGGACTATCGGGCAATCCTGGCTGACCCGCCCTGAATGATGCGTTCGACTTCGGCGAGGGTGGCCATGCTGGTGTCGCCGGGTGTGGTCATGGCCAGCGCGCTGTGGGCCACGCCGCAGCGGACGGCCCAGTCGATGGGCTTGCCGGCGAGCAGGCCGTAGATGAGGCCGGAGGCAAAGCTGTCACCGCCGCCGACGCGGTCCAGAATGTCGATCTCGCGCTGGGGAACGTGGACGATCTGGTCTTCGTAAAGAGCGATGGCGCCCCAGGCGTTGCGGCTGGCGGTGTGGGCGGTGCGCAGGGTGCTGGCGATGAGCTTGAGGTTCGGATAAGCGGCAGCAACTTCGCGCAGCATCTCTTCGTAGCCGGCGATGGGCAGTTCGGCAAAGTCCTCGCCGACGCCTTTGACGTGGACGCCGAGCATGGCGGAGAAGTCCTCTTCGTTGCCGAGGAGCAGATCGACCTTGCGAACCAGTTCGCGGTTGACTTCCTGGGCTTTGGCCTTGCCTCCGATGGACTTCCAGAGGGATTCGCGGTAATTCAGGTCGTAGGAGACTGGGGTTGCGTGGCGGCGGGCGGCGTCCATAGCTTCGGCGGCCACTTCGGCGGTGGAGGCGGAGAGCGCGGCGAAGATGCCGCCGGTGTGGAAGCACATCGCGCCGTTCTTGGGCCCGAAGATCGAGGGCCAGTCGAAGTCGCCTGGCTTGAGCTGGCTGACGGCGGTGTGGCCGCGGTCGGAGCAGCCGGCGGCGGCGCGGAGGCCGAAGCCGCGCTCAGTGAAGTTGAGGCCGTTGCGGACGGCGCGGCCTACGCCGTCGTAGGGAACCCACTTGAGCAAAGAAGTATCGACGCCGCCCTGGAGGATGAGGTCTTCCACCAGGTGGCCGACGGGGTTGTCGGCCAGAGCGGTGGCGATGGCGGTGCGCAGGCCGAAACAGCGGCGCAGGCCGCGGACCACGTTGTATTCGCCGCCGCCCTCCCAGACCTGGAAGCAGCGGGTAGTGTGAATGCGGCTCTCGCCGGGATCGAGGCGGAGCATGACTTCGCCCAGGCTCAGGCAGTCCCAGCGGCGGGGAGAATCGGGAACATGCAGTGTGTTCATCGGCGTGGACTCATGGTTCAAGGACACTGTATCGCATTGTCCCGCGGCCCGGGCGTGACGGCTGAGGCCGTGGGCAAATCGCCATCCATGATAATGTTTTTGGGGCGGGCGCTGGCGGCGGAATTCGCGGCTGTGTTCAGCCGGCAAGAGGGCAAAATGCGGCGTCTGGGAGGTGAGACTCAATAATGAGCAAAAGTCTTTTCGATTTGAGCGGCAGGGTCGCAGTGGTGACCGGCGGGACGACAGGGCTGGGCCACGCGATTGCGCTGGGATTGGCTGAGGCTGGCGCCGATGTGGCAGCGAGCTCGCGGCGGCTGGAGTTGGTGGAGAAGGCGGCCGCGGAGATCGAGGCGCTTGGCCGGCGCTCGCTGCGCGTGACCAGCGACGTGCTGGACCGGGCTTCGCTGGCGGCGCTGCACGATGCGGTGATACAGGAGTTCGGCAAGGTGGACATACTGGTGAACGCGGCCGGGATTACCCACAAAGGGCCGACGCTGGAAGTGGAGGAGGCCGACTGGTTGCGGGTGATGGAGACCAATTTGACCGGCACATTGCGCGCCTGCCAGATCTTCGGCGCGACGATGGTGCGCGCGGGGTATGGACGCATTGTCAACATCGCCTCACTGACCTCGTTTGTGGGCTTGTACCAGGTGGCGGCTTACTCGGCCAGCAAGGCCGCAGTGGCCTCGCTGACCAAGGTGCTGGCCGTCGAGCTGGCGAAGACCGGGGTGAATGTGAACGCCATTGCGCCGGGCGTGTTTCCCACGCCTCTGAATGCATCGTTGATTCAGGGCACGCCGCGCGGGGAAGAACTGCTTCTGCGCACGCCGATGGGCCGGTTCGGCGAGCCATGGGAGGTGGCCGGGGCGGCGATCTTCCTGGCTTCGGAGGCGGCTCGGTTTGTGACCGGCGAGATTGTAGCTGTGGACGGCGGGTTCCTGGCCAGCGGGGTGAATCAATAAACAGTTGTCAGTGATCAGTTGTCAGTGGTCAGAACGGAGATCAGCCGGCAAGTAAGCTCGACGAATTGGAACTCTATGAAGGATTCACCTGAAGCTACGGAGGTTTTTGCGGATCCGCTGGCGCTGCCGGGGCGCTGGACGGTCTGCGCCATGCTGTTTGTGGCCACGACGATCAACTACATGGACCGCCAGGTGCTCGCCTACCTGAAACCAGTGCTTGCGCAGAGCACGATCCACCTGGCGCCGCTGCTGCCGGGATGGCCGACGGTGGAAAAGTCCATCAGCATGAGCGAGGTTCAGTATGGCAACATCGTAGGAGTCTTTTCGATCGCCTACGCGCTGGGCGTGATTTTTGCTGGGCGGTTGGTGGACAAGCTCGGGTGCCGCAAGGGTTATCCGATCGTTACCGGCCTGTGGAGCCTAGCGGCGATGGGGCACGCGCTGGTGCATTCTGTTTTCGGATTCGGCGTGGCGCGATTCTTCCTGGGGTTGGGCGAGAGCGGCAACTTTCCCGCGGCGATCAAGGCGACGGCGGAGTGGTTTCCGGCCAGCAAGCGGTCGCTGGCTACGGGGATCTTCAACTCCGGCGCATGCGTGGGAGCAATTCTGGCTCCGGCGATCGTGCCCTGGGTAGCTTTGCACTTTGGATGGCGCGCGTCTTTCCTGACGACTGGAGTGTTCAGCGCGAGTTGGATTGTCTGGTGGTCGTTGAAGTACCGGACGCCGCGCGAATCGATGGAATGGAGCCGCGGGGTTGTGATTGCGCCGCCGCCCGGGCCACCGCTGGCGTGGTGGAAGCTGCTGGGCTTCCGGCAGACGTGGGGGTTTGTGCTGGGCAAGTTTCTGACCGATCCAGTGTGGTGGTTCCTTCTGTATTGGCTTCCCGGCTACTTCAGTTCGCGGTTCAGTCTGGACCTGTCGCATCTGGGACTGCCGCTGATCGTGATTTATGGTCTTTCGACGGTAGGAAGCGTCTGCGGGGGCTGGCTGCCGGATGGTTACGTCTGGCTGGGGATGGGGCTAAAGCCTGCGCGGCTGGCTGCCATGCTTACTTGCGCGTGCCTGATTGTGCCGATTGGGTTTGTGGGGGGCCTGCACTCGGAGTGGGGCGCGGTGGCGCTGCTGAGCCTGGCTACGGCCGCGCACCAGGGATGGTCGGCCAACCTCTTCACCACGGTCCCGGATATGTTTCCTCACGAGTATGTGGGGACACTGGTGAGCTTTGGGCAGGTAGCTGCGGCGTTAGGATTGGCAATTTTCGCACCGATAGCGGGGCATATTCTTCAGTTCACGCACAGTTATGCGCCGCTGTTTCTCTATTCCGCTTCGGCGTATCTTGTTGCTTTGATGGTGTTGCGGACACTGGCGCCGGGACTGAAGCGGGCCATGGCGCAGGGCTAGAGCGCGGTTGAAGGGAAGTAGAAGTGACAGAGCCAAGGAAATTGCGGATGGGCATGGTGGGCGGGGGCCCAGGAGCGTTCATCGGCCCGGTGCATAAGATGGCAGCCGAGCTGGACGGCAGAATCGAGCTGGTTGCCGGGGCGTTCTCGCAGTCGGCGGAGCGGTCGCGCGCGGCGAGCGCGGGTTTCGGGATCGATCCCGGGCGAGCGTATGCGGACTACAGGCAGATGCTGGAGGCGGAGCGGAAGCGGACGGACGCGATCGACTTTGTGGCGATTGTGACGCCGAACCATTTGCACCTGCCGGTGGCAGCGGCGGCGCTGGAGGCGGGTTTTGCGGTGGTGAGCGAAAAACCGGCCACAGCTACATATGCGGAGGCGTTGGAGCTGGAGGCGGCGGTGGCGAAGGCAGGGCTGCCTTACGCGCTGACGCATACGTATGCCGGTTATGCGCTGGTGCGGGAGGCGCGTGCGGTGTGCGCCAGCGGGGAACTGGGGCCGATTCGCAAGGTTTTGGTGGAGTATCTGCAGGGGTGGTTGAGCAAGCCGCTTGAGAATAGGGGGCAGAAGCAGGCCGCATGGCGCTCCGATCCGGCGCTGAACGGGCCGGGCGGCTGCATCGGCGATATCGGCACCCATGCGTTTCATCTGGTGGAATATACGACCGGGTTGGAGGTGACGAGCCTGAACGCCACGCTGCGCACGGTGGTGGAAGGGCGGCGGCTGGACGACGATTGCAATGCGATGCTGCGCCTGGAGAATGGCGCGACCGGGATGCTGATGGTGTCGCAGGTGGCGGCGGGTGAGGGCAACGGCCTGCGGCTGCGCGTGTATGGAGAAGACGGCTCAATCGATTGGCGGCAGGAAGACCCCAACCGGCTGCGGGTGAAATGGGTGGATGGGTCAGAGGAGATTCGCCATGCGGCAGGGAGCTATCTGAGCGAAGAGGCGCGCGCCGTGGCGCGGCTGCCGGGAGGGCATCCCGAGGGCTATATCGAGGCCTTTGCGGTGCTCTACCGGGAGTTTGCCGATGGGTTGACGGAGTGGTGGCGGGGTGAGCGAGACCCGCTGCCTGCAACGCTACCGGGTATTGTGGCCGGGGTGCGCGGGATGCGGTTTATCGACCGCGCCATCGAGAGCAGCCGCAAAGAAGGCTGGGTGGAGTTTTAGAGCTCGGGGCAACGGGGGGAAGCGGTCGTGCTCTCCCACCCATTCCACATAAAGCGCGGAATGGATGGGGCACCCAATGTGTTTGGGCTGTTGAGGTTCGTGGTATCCCAGGTCCGAGAATACGGACCTGGGGCACCCATCAATGCAGGAGAGATGAGATGAAGACGATCAAGGGGCCGGGGATTTTTCTGGCGCAGTTTGCGGGGGATACGGCGCCCTTCAACACGCTGGAGGGGATGGCGCATTGGGCGGCGGGACTGGGCTTTACGGGGGTGCAGATTCCGAGCTGGGACAAGCGGCTGTTCGATTTGAAGCTGGCCACCGAGAGCCAGGATTACTGCGACGAGGTGCTAGGCGTGGTGGGCCGGGCGGGACTTGCGGTTACCGAGCTTTCGACGCATTTGCAGGGGCAGTTGGTGGCGAGTCACGCGGCTTATGATGTGCTGTTTCAAGGATTTGCGCCCCAAGAGTTCGCGGAAGACTTGAAGGGCCGGCAGGCGTGGGCGGTGGAGCAGTTGGAGTTTGCGGCCAAGGCCAGCCGGAGGCTGGGGCTGAAGGCTCACGCTACGTTCTCAGGGGCGCTGGCCTGGCCGTTCTTCTACCCCTGGCCACATCGGCCGGCGGGGCTGATCGACGAGGCGTTTGCGGAGTTGGGGCGGCGGTGGTTGCCGATTCTGCAGGTGTTCGACGAGGCCGGCGTGGACGTTTGCTACGAACTGCATCCGGGCGAGGACCTGCACGACGGCGCGACCTTCGAGCGGTTTTTGGGAGTGGTTGGCGGTCATGCGCGGGCCAACATCTTGTACGATCCCAGCCACATGATTCTGCAACAGATGGATTATCTGGCCTTCCTCGACCTCTATCACGAGCGGGTGCGGGCGTTCCACGTGAAGGACGCGGAGTACCGGCCGAGCGGGCGGTCGGGGGTCTATGGCGGCTACCAGGAATGGATCGACCGGCCGGGACGGTTCCGGTCGCTGGGCGACGGGCAGATCGATTTTCATTCGATTTTCTCGAAGCTGGCGCAGTACGACTATCCGGGGTGGGCAGTGCTGGAGTGGGAGTGCTGCCTGAAGCATCCGGAGGACGGCGCGGCGGAGGGAGCGGCATTTATCAAGGAGCGGATTATTCGCGTGACGGAGAGGGCGTTCGACGATTTTGCCGGGGGCGGGACGGATCAGGGGCGGAATCGCGGGATTTTGGGGCTGTGAGGGGCGCTAGTCCCCTCATCAGATCGAGATTCCGGCGGAGCGATAAATCTCGGTGATATAGCGCATGTCGCGGAGGCCTTCTTCACCCGGAGTTCTGGGCTCCAGTCTGTATTGGATGCAATGGGAGAAGTGTTCGGCCTGGGCCATGAAATGCGAGGGGTCGCGAGCGGGGTTCAGTTCGTCCAGTTGCGTGCCGGAGAAGTCTCCACGCAGGTGAAGGCCATCGTAGTTGAAGGCCGGACTGGCTTCAAGCCAGCCCTTGGAGCCGTGGACGCGATAGAAACCTTCCATGGGAGCGCCGTAGGTAGTGTTGCAACTGGCGACGATGCCGGAGGGAAACTTCATGGTCCAGGAGACGTTTTCCTCGACTTGATCGAAGCGGCCGTCGTGATCGGTGGTCGAGACAAAGGCGGCAATGTGTTGGGGCTCTTCGCCGGTCAGGTAGCGGCAGGCGCTGAGGGAGTAGATGCCGACGTCGAGGAGCGGGCCGCCGCCGCCGAGTTTCTTATTGAGGCGCCACTCGCCGGGGGCGATGTTGAAGCCGAAGGCGCTTTCAATGGCCTGGACCTGGCCGAGGGCGCCGGAGCGGATGAGTTGGACGGCCTTGAGGTTGGTGGGCTCGTAGAAGCAGCGGTAGGCGATCATGAGCTTGACGTTGGCGGTCTTGCAGGCGGCGATCATGGCCTCAGCGTCGGCGACGGTGGTGGACATGGGCTTCTCGCAGAGCACGTGCTTGCCGGCTTTGGCGGCGCGGATGGTGTATTCGGCGTGCATGGAGTTGGGCAGCGCCACGTAGACGGCGTCGACGGCCGAGTTGTGCGCGATCTCATCGAAGTTGTCGTAGTTGTAAATGGATGTTGAAGGGACTCCGTACTGGGCCGCGATACGCTCGGCCTTGTCGCGATGGCCGCTGACCAGGGCGGCGATGTGGGAGTTGGTTGTATTGAGGACGCCGGGCATGAAGTGGTCGGCGATGCGGCCCAGGCCGATGACGGCGTAGCCCATTTTACGCTCAGGAGTCTGAGAGTTGAGGGCGGGGGCGAAACGGGCGGCCAGGCCCAGCGCGGCGAGTCTGGCGAATTCTCTTCTGTTCAGGATCATGGGGGTCAGTTCTCTCTTTTGACGGTTCAGTTCTTGACGATTCGATTGTACGCAGCTTTGCATCCAGGAGGAAGATTTGTCTGGACCGGGAGTAGCGGCCTAGGATCAGGGCCATGGAGATTCTGGTTTTGGACGGCCAGCCGCTCACGCTGGCCGAGATTGAAGCTGTTTCGCTGAGCGGCTGCGCGGTGGCAATCGCCCCTGCGGCGCTGGCGCGAGTGGCGGCCAGCCGGGAGCTGATTGAGGAGATTCTGGCCGAGGGGCAGACGGTTTATGGAGTCAATACCGGCTTCGGTAAACTGGCGGACGCCCGGATTCCGGCCGGCAGCCTGGCGCAGTTGCAGACCAACCTGGTGCGCAGCCACGCGGCCGGGGTAGGGCAGCCGCTCAAGGAGGCGGAGACGCGGGCCATGCTGCTGCTGAGGGCCAATGTGCTGGCCAAGGGGTTGAGTGGCTGCCGGCCGGCGCTGGTGGAACTGCTGGTGGCGCTGCTCAACGCCGGGGTGCATCCGGTGATTCCGGAAAAGGGTTCAGTGGGCGCGAGCGGGGACCTGGCGCCACTGGCTCACCTGGCGCTGGTGGCGATCGGGGAGGGCGAGGCATTTTTGAAGGGCGAACGGATGGCCGGCGGCGAGGCGCTAAAGCGAGCCGGCTTGCGGCCTAT
>JBEKZR010000075.1:0-11814 GCA_049509715.1 Occallatibacter sp.
GCAAAGCATAGCGCAGATCCCGTGCGAGCATCTCAACGGAAGCAAATCCCCGCTGCTCGCGGTACGCTTCCTTGGCTGCGTCACTCCGCCCAGGGCGCGCATCGCCTCCGTCCGCGCCTCTTGCGCTGACATGCCGCGCTTCACCTTCTCTTCCACGGCAAAGTCGATATGCGAACGCAACTCTTCGTCAAGCTCTTCGGCAAGCTTTTGCCTGCGAAACAACGCCGTGCAACGGCTGAATAAAATGCGGATCAACCCCATCTCGGCCTCCTAATTCGAGGGCGCGAGGAACCGCGCCATGGTTGCCGCAGTGCGCTCCCAGTTCTCGGTTTCCGTTTCGATCTGCTTGTGACCGATCCTGCTCAGCGAATAGAACTTGGCACGGCGATTCGTCTCTGACGTGCCCCACGCGGACTTAATCCATCCGCGCTGCTCCAGGCGAAGCAGCGCCGGGTAGATGGTTCCCTGGTTCAAGCTCAGACCGTCCCCGCTTACCTGCTCGATCCGCCGCGCAATGCCGTAGCCGTGCAGCGGCCCCATCGACTCCAGCGTTTTCAGGACCATCAGGTCCAGCGTCCCTTGCAGTACCTCTGATTTTTCGCCGCCCATTGCCACCCTCCTGTTGACAATCTACACATAGAATGCTCCCGCATAGGCAGAATGTCAACAGGGAATACGCAGAGGCCGCGCCAAAGTTCCCGCATGGAGGCGTTCAGCGGCTGTTCTTCCCGCTATTTCTGCGGCGCGACTCAAGTCGTGCCGCAAAGGTTGCAAAATCAACGCGGGCTTTAGCCCCTGAGGGAATGTTGGAGCGCAACAAAGACTTGTTCAGAGGTTCCCTGGGATGAAGTTCCGCTACGCATCAAGCAGTCATGTCTCTCATGGGTTGCTTGCCGGCTTCGCAGTCCGCAGCCGGAAGATGATTCCGCCGGCCAGCATAAGCAATATGGACATGAGAAGATAACCGGCGCGCGAGTTGCCGGTGAGCGCCTGAAGAAGGCCAACCAGCCACGTTCCGGCAAAGCCGCCCAGCGCCCCGCAGCTATTGACAAGGGCCATCACTTCGCCGGCTACATTCCTGGGCAGCATTTCCGGCACGATGGAGAAGAAGGGTCCGTAGGGCGCGAACATGGCGCCGCCGGCGACGACCGAGAACGCATAGGCCAACCAGAAGCTGTGGCCCGCGGTCAGCGAAGAGATGAAGAGCGCAACTCCGGCGATCAGCAGAAACGGGCCGATATAGCGCTTGCGGGCGAGCGTCCGGTCGGAGATATGCGCAACCACCAGCATGAGAACGACGGCGGGCAGAAATGGAACGGCGCTGAGCAGGCCAACCATCTCAATGCCGCGCGCCGATCCAATTCCAACCATGGTGGGCAGCCAGAGCACGAAGCCATAGATGCCGGCGCTCCAGCAGAAGTATTGCATGCACAGCAGAAGCACGCCGGGGACGCGCAGTGTGGCGCGGAAGTTGGCCACCAGCGGAAGCGACTTCTGCTCCATCTCCATCTGGCTGGAAAGCGGGCCGCAGGAGTCCTTGCTCATCCATTGCGCCTGGCGGGGATGGTCGCGCACGATGAGAATCCAGATAAACGCCCAGAGAATGGCTGGAATCCCTTCGAGAACAAAGGTCATCTGCCAGCCGACGGCATGGATCAGGAATCCGGTCGCAGCTGACATCCACAGGAGTGTAACCGGATTGCCCAGCATGAGAACCGCATTGGCCCGCGAGCGCTCCGCGCGCGTAAACCAGTGGGTGAGCAGGATCAGAATGGCCGGAAAGATCGCGCTCTGCGCGACACCGAGCAGGAAGCGGTCCAGCGCCAGCAGCCAGAACTCCCGGATCACGCCGGTCAGAGCGGCCAGCGCTCCCCAACTGAGGAGCGCGACAAAGACCAGCCGCATGGCGCTCTTGCGCTGCGCGTAGGCCGCGCCCGGAATCTGAAAGAGGAAGTAGCCGAAGAAGAAGAGCGAGCCTAGAAAGGCCGACCTGGAGTTGTTGATGTGAAGCGCTTCCGCCATCCCGGCCGCGGCGCCGAAGCCGTAATTCGCCCGATCGAGATAGGCCAGGCTATAGGTAACGAAGACCGCCGGCATGAGGAATAACCAGCGGCGGCGCAAACCCTGCCGCTGCTTCGCCGCATCCTGGACCTGTTCATGGGGCACACCAGCGTTATAACATCTCTGAGAACAGGCGCTTCAATTTCGTGCGCTTCTGTGCACTGAGCCGGCGAGGATCTTCCCACGCCGGGAGGGAAACGGATGGCAAAGGCAGACGAGATCCGGAGGATCGAAAGGATAGCGTGCGACCTGCGGGCTAACGTGGTGAGGATGATCGGCGTCGGCAAAGTGGGACACCTGGGCGGTTCGTGCTCGCTCGCCGAGATAGTGGCGGCGCTGTACTTCGAGAAGATGCGCTTCGATCCTCAGGCGTTGAAGGATCCATGCCGGGACCGCTTTCTGCTCAGCAAGGGGCATTGCGTTCTGATTCAATACGCTGCCCTGGTAGAACTGGGCGTCATCCCCAGGGAAGAGATGGGAAAAGTGAAAACCCTCGCGGGTAATCTGCAAGGCCATCCCGACCTGATGACCCCCGGGATGGAGGCGGTGACGGGCTCTCTGGGACAGGGACTTTCCATAGGCGTGGGCATGGCGCTTGCTCTGCGGCTCAAGAAAAGCCCTTCCCGGGTGTACGTCGTGATGGGAGATGGCGAGCTTGCCGAAGGCCAGCTTTGGGAAGCGGCCATGGCCGCCGCGCGCTACGGGTTGGATTCCCTTACCGGCATCGTGGATCGCAACCGGATCCAGGCCACGGGACCGACAAAGGAGATCTTCGACATCCCCTCCATCGCGGAGAAATGGCGGGCCTTCGGATGGAACGTGTTGAGCGTGAACGGTCACGACGTGGGCGCGGTCCTGGATGCCCTGGATGAGGCGGCCGCGAAAAAAGGGACTCCCACCGTGATCGTGGCGGATACGATCAAAGGGAAAGGGATCTCATTTGCCGAGAATCTCGTGGCCTTTCACAACGCCGCCTTGACCCAGGAGCAATACGACCAGGCGCTCTTGGAAATAGAAGAAGCCGGGAGAAGGCTGCAATGACGCCGCCGAATCAAAGAAGCGCGTATGGAGCCAGCCTTGTCCGGCTGGGGAAACAAGACAGCCGCGTCGTGGCTCTGGAGGCGGACCTGGGCAAATCCACACAGTCCGCCATGTTCCAGGCGGAGTTTCCTGACCGGTACTTCCAGATGGGAATCGCGGAACAGAACATGGCCTCCACCGCGGCGGGATTCGCCCTGGCCGGAATGATCCCTTTCATGCATTCCTTTGCCGTCTTCGCCGCCGGGCGGGATTACGATCAACTCCGCAACTCCATCTGCGTTCCGAATCTCCCCGTCCGCATCTGCGGCTCCAGCGCCGGGCTTTCCGACTTCGGCGATGGAAAGACCCACCAGGGCGTGGAGGACGCCGCCCTCATGCGGGCCCTTCCAAAGATGACCGTGCTCTGCCCCGCGGATTCCATCGAGGTGGAGAAGATGATGGACTGCCTGCTGGACTGGAAGGGGCCGGTGTACATCAGGATCAACAGAAACGATCTGCCCTTCGTGTATCCGGCCGACGAGCCTTACCACATAGGCAAGGTGACCAGGCTCCGGGAAGGGAGCCACGCGGCGATCTTCGCCTCGGGGATCATGGTGTCAAAGGCTCTGGAGGCCGCGGCGGCCCTCGAGTCGGAGGGAATCTCGACAAGAGTGCTTGATGTTGGCACGCTCAAGCTCCTGGACCGCGACGCGGTGATCCGCTATGCGGGCGGAGTGGAGGCCATCGTTACGGCCGAGGAACATTCCGTGATCGGCGGACTCGGTTCCGCCGTGGTGGAGGCGCTGCGGGGAGTCGCGCACGCGCCGGTGGAGTTCGTGGGCGTCCCGGACAGCTTCGGCATATCGGCGGCGCGTTATGACGATTTGCTGGCGCATTTCGGGCTTACTTCGGAGGCCGTTTCCAAGGCCGTAAGAACGCTTTTGAGAGGGAGGAAAAAATGAAGATCGGCTTCATCGGACTGGGCATCATGGGCAAGACTATGGCGAAAAACCTCCTCAAGGCGGGCCACCAGCTCGTCGTATACGACATTGTCGATGTGCCGGTGAGGGAGCTGGTTGAAGCCGGCGCGGCGGCGGGCGAATCGCCCAGGGACGTGGCCTCGCAGTGCGAGCTCATTATCACCATGCTGCCCAATTCGCCTCACGTGAAGGAGGCGGTGTTGGGCAAAAACGGCGTGATCGAAGGAGCCAAGCCGGGAAGCGTGCTCGTCGATATGAGCTCCATAGCGCCCCTGGCGAGCCGCGAAGTGGCCGCCGAGCTTGCCGGTAAGGGAATAGAGATGCTCGACGCTCCGGTCTCCGGCGGCGAACCCAAGGCCATCGACGGAACGCTGGCCATCATGGTGGGCGGCAAGGAAGCCGTTTTCGAGCGGGTAAAGGACGTGTTGCTGAAGATGGGAACCAGCGCGGTCCTCTGCGGAGAGATCGGCGCGGGCAACGTGACCAAGCTCGCCAACCAGATCATCGTCGCGCTGAATATCGCCGCCATGTCAGAGGCCTTCGTCCTCGCAACCAAATCTGGAGTGGATCCCGAGCGGGTCTTCAATGCCATCAAGGGCGGCCTGGCGGGAAGCACCGTCCTCAACGCCAAGGCCCCCATGGTCCTGGAGGGAAACTACAAGCCCGGATTCAGGATCGAGCTGCACATCAAGGACCTGCAGAACGCGCTCGATACGGCGCACGAGAGCGGCGTTCCGATCCCGCTCACGCACCAGGTGATGGAGATGATGCAGGCCCTCAAGGCTGACGGGAAGCAGGGCGAAGACCATGGAGGCCTCATTCAGTATTACGAGAAGCTCGCCGGGGTCAAGGTCCGCAAAGGGGGCGTGAAGTGAGCGCGATGCGCCTTTCCGGCAAGACCGCCCTGGTCACGGGCGCCGCGGGAGGGATCGGCGCGGAGATTGCCCGAAGGTTCCAGGAGGAAGGCGCCTCGGTGTTCGTGTGCGACGTGAACCGCGCGGAAGGGGAAAAGGCGGCCGCGACGATGGGAGCGGTCTTCCTGCCGCTCGACGTCACCTCGGAGGAAAGCTGGAAGGCCGCGCTTGCCGCCGTGCTCCAGCGGAGCGGGCGCCTCGACATCCTGGTGAACAACGCGGGCATCAACGTGAGGAAGAACATCGAGGAGATGCCGGTGGAGTCCTTCGACGCCATGATGGCGGTGAACGTCAAGGGACCGTTTCTGGGCATCAAGCACTCCCTGCCGATCATGAGGGCCGCGGGCGGAGGAGTCATCCTCAACATGTCCTCGATATGCGGGCTGGTCGGCCACAAGTACACGAACGAGGCCTATACGACGACCAAGGGCGCCCTGACCCTGCTCTCGAAATCGGTGGCCGTGCGATACGCGAAGGACAATATCCGCTGCAACTCCGTCCATCCCAGCACGGTGGAAACCGCTCTGGTGCAGGCCATGCTCAAGGACCCCGAGCGCCGGGCAGAGCGACTCGGCGAAGTGCCTCTGGGAAGGCTCGCCGGCGCAACCGACGTCGCCAACGCGCTGGTCTACCTAGCGAGCGACGAGGCCTCGTTCATCAACGGGGCCGCGTTTCCTGTAGACGGAGGCCTCACGGCGGGGTAGGCGGCCTCACTCCTGTGGGGTGAACCCCTCCATTGAGACAGTTTGCTGTTGCTACACCGGCAGTGGTTCTTGTTGTTGAACTCTTCAGGTGAAACATTTCTGTCTTGATTCAGATTGCAAGACGGGTCTTCCTTGGAAGTCATGTTGTTGATTCTCCCAGCCGGGGAGGGGCGTGGGGAACGCTGACGGTTCAGGCAGGATTACGTCTTTGCAGAGTTCAGGACCCCAACAGCTCGTCTCTCGCGGCTGAGTACGGCGCTATAATCGATTTGATCTGAAAGTCCGCCGACCGCCATGTCCGCCGACCGCCGATCTGCCGCTTCCTCATTAACGCCCAAGGGCGTTTTGCTGGTCAGGCTCTGCAACTGGGTTGGCGAGACAGTGCTCTCGCTGCCAGCCTTGCGCCGCCTGGCGGCAGCCGGCTACGAACTCCATCTTTACGGAATAGGCTGGGCGCCGGTCTTGCTCGAAGGCACCGGGTGGCCCGTGACTGTACATCGCGCTGGTCTCCAGGCCGCGATCGCGCAACTGCGCAGCCTGCGCCAAACGCTGGATTCTGCCGGACCGTTCCCGGCGCTGTTGATGACCAAATCCTTCTCCTCTGCCCTGGAGATGCGTTTGGCGGGCTTCGCGCCGTCAGGCTATGCCCATGAAGGTCGCAGCCTGCTTCTTCATCTTGCATACCCTCTGCCCAGCTTCGATCATGCCGCCCACGCCTACTGGCATCTCGCTAGTTGCTTTCTCGGCACCGATGAGCCATTTCCAGGGTCCCTGAAATGGAGCCCCAGCGAAGTCCAGCGCATGCAGGCGCGAGCTCTCTTAGCCCAACACGGACTTGCCCCCCGATCCTTTGTGGTCCTCTGTCCGTTTTCAGGTCCGAATGATCGCGAGAATCGCAAGGTGTGGCCGGGCTTCAAAGCACTCGGCAGCGCGCTGCAAGCCGTAGGCGTGCCGGTTGTCCTCTGCCCCGGTCCCGGCGAGGAAGCACCCGCGGCCGCATTGGCTTCAAACGCCATCTGCCTGCCCGGTGTAAACCTTGGCGTCTATGGCGCATTGTTCGAGCTTGCACGCAGCGTAGTGGCCAATGACACCGGCCCCGGCCATCTGGCCGCAGCCGCCAGCGCCCGTCTCATCAGCCTCTATGGTCCGCATTCGATCGCAGCCTGGGCGCCGATCGGCCCCAAAGTGCAACTCTTCCACGATGCCTCGAAGTGGCCCACCGTGGACAGCATCGCAGCGGCTGCCCTGGCAACCAACTAGGGAAGATTTCAGGGTCTAAAGTACATATCCCCGGTAGAGCCGGGGGCTTCAGGTTGTGATCTGCCCAACGCGGCTTGATTGGGGTGGATTACGCGGCCCCTGTTATGTTGGGCCACCTTTTCCGTGGCAGGTCATTGCCACATGCGCAACTGCTCCAGGCGCTGATCCCTTTTCCCTGGTCGCGGACGTACTCCCGAACCACGGCCTCATCGCGGCCTACGGTAGAAACCAGGAACCCGCGGGCCCAAAAGCTCTGGCCTACAGAATTCTGCTTCCACTCCCCATACGCGCGCTCCAGGCGAATCGCGCTCTTGCCTTTCATCCCAAAAACAGCAGTTGCCTAGCAGCAGTGCAGCCGTTTCGAGGCGCTTCGGGGTCGGTGCGGGATGATTTAGGCCCCGAAATAATCCCGCAGGGTCTTCAGAGGCTCCCTGATCAGGCGTTCAGCGACGTTTCTGCGATTGCCCTGAGGGGTCGGTCGGACACAGCAACTTCAGTGGAGCGATTTGGTTCCCTGTAGGGCGCCGCGGATTCTTTTTGAGAACGCGCTTGGATCTGATTTCGATAGGTTTGCAGGTTGCATGAGCGCGGGGATACTGTTTGGCTTCCCTGCCGCACTTCAGGCTGCTTGCGACGTCCATCCGGAACGATTTTCAACCGGATCATTCCTTCGCTTCGGCGGCGGCTTTTGGCCGCGCCGGCCAAAGCCGCCGCAGCACCGGCAGCGTGAAGCCCCAGCGCACCTCCGCCTGCTGAAAGAGAAAGACGCCGAGCAGGGTGATGAGCGGCTCCAGCGGGTGCCGGAAGCGGGCATGCGCGGTCACGATGTAATACACCGCCGGAAGAAGCAGAAAAGCCGCGGCAAAGAGCCCCGCGCCGGGAGTGCGCCGCCGGAGCGCCAGCACCAGGCCCAATAGACCGGCCAGCGAGGAGAAGCTGTAATTCAGTCCGCGGCCAAAGTTGACCAGCAGGCTGAAATCGGCATTGGGAACGCCGAACCAGAAAAAAAAGATGCGCGTCAGGCAGAGCCGCAGAAAGCGCGGCGGATCGGCATATATGGCCTGCCGGGCCAATTCGCCGCGCCAGGCCGTGTAGCGCAGCTCGCCCATCTGCCGGTAGAGCTCGAACTGCCTGGGATTCTTGACCGGGTGGTCATAGAGCATCATGATGCCGTTCGCCCCTGGACCGTTGCCCAGGTAAAGCTCCGCGCCAAAGTTCGTGCGGAAGAGAACAAACTGATGAAAAACTCGCTCGTTTCTCCAGGTCCATGGGGCGATCACGGCGAAAAACAGCAGACCGGCGGCGATGGCTTTGGGCAGGAGCGCGCTCCACGCCCTCCCGCTACGCGCCAGCATCCAAAGGCCGCAGACCGGCAGAAAGAGCAGCAAGCCGGGATTGGAGAGCGCGATCAGCCCCCAGACAAGCCCAAATCCAAGCCAGCGCGGCCAGGTGGGGCCGTCGCCGCGGCGGGCTCCCACGCAGCCAACCCGCAGCGCAATCAACAGCGCCAGTTGGAAGAGCAGTGCGGTCAGCGTCGTCTCCCATATCCACTTCACCGCATACTGCATGGCCGCCGGATAGAGCGCCCAGATCCACCCCGACCAGCGCGCCGTGCGCAGGCCAAAGCAGCGCTCGCCGGTCTCCCAGATCACGGGGATCATCAGCGCGTTCAGGAGGCTGTCGAGCAGGAGAACCGCCCAGGCCGAGAGCGTGGAATAGACTCCGAAGAGCTTGAAGATGCCGCCCAGGATCAGGGGAAAGAGCGGCGTGACCCAGGCCGTTGGGCCGGTATGGCCAAAGAAGGGATCGGCGTAGCCGCTGCCCGTGGCCAGCGCGCGGGCGATGCGGCCCATTTCGGCGCCGAAGTGGAAGTGGTCATCCTCTGGATTGATCCTGAAGTAGTGGCAGAGGGCGACGACCGCCAGCCGCACCCCCAACGCCAGCCAGAACAGCCGCCACGGCCCACATGCGCGTGCGCCCGCGGCCAAGTGCGCGCGATGGGATTGCTCCGTGTTGCCGGATGCCGGGTGCGATGAACTCTGGCTCATGGAATCCAAACGAAGCGAGTGTTGCGACGGCGGCGATTGCGCGGCGCGAAGTGCTGAAGCGTATCGCCGTTTCGCCTTCATCATAGCAGCGCGCTCAGGCGCTGTTCGGCCTTGCGCGCGGCTCCGGATCGCAGTTTCCGTAAGGCAACAGCCTGGTTTCCTCAGCCAACTCGTTTGCCCTGAACCTTGGCGCCGGGGCTGACTACTCTGAATAAGAGTATTTCCGTGCGCATCCTGCGTCTCGATTATCCACACACAGACCTGCCCAACAACACAAGCAACTGGCAGAACAATCTCCGCATCGGCGCAGGCCTTACACTGCATTTCTCTCGTTAGCTGTCCCTCGCCGAAATGCCGATCTTGTGGATGTGCTGAGCTTTCACGATTACGCGACGACGCGGGTCTCGGTTGAAGAAGCTTACCGCACGGCCGAGGAGATCGCAAAGAAATACAGCAAGCCAATTCTCAATACGGAGACGGCCTGCATCGCGCGCGCGCGAATCCGTACGACGAGGTTCTGCAAATTGCCCAGGAGCACCACACTGGATGGTATCTGTTCAACCTGATGATCGGCGGGTACTGGGGAGAAGTGCACGGAATCTTCTACCCTGACGGAACGGTGCGCGACCCTTCCATCATCGCGGCGGTTATGGGTTTCTACAGGAATCGCAACCTGGACACGATCGTTAAGCCTATGCCGAACCGGGAGGGCGCGGCCGAGAAAGCGCTGAAGGCAATTGAAGATGCGTTAAATGAAGACAAGGGGACGTTCGGCCGGCCTCCATCCGCGGCGGCGACGGACAAGATCCTGGATGCGGCGGAATACGCGGCGAACCTGCTGGAAGCTGCCGAGATGGTTCCGATGGACGTGCCGCCGACCGCGCAGATCCTTTATTGGCGACAGCAGCCACCGGAGAAGCGCGATCGGGGGGCGATCAGGAAGTTCGCCTACGAGTTGGGGCTGGAGCTTAAGAAAGAGTGCCAGCTTTACTAGCCGGCCACCTCGAACCTCAATCTCCCTTCGCCAGCTTCCTGTATAGGACCGGATCGAGTCCTTCCAGGCCTGTAATGCCGTGCAAGTGGTTGACCGATATCCACGGCAGCCAGGTACGGTGAGCACCAATGCCTCTGATCTTCGGAGATACGCTGATCGATTTCGTCGTATGACCGTATGGGCTGCCCGGTTCCCATGCGGCGATCGCTCAATCTTATGCAATCTCGAATTCGTAAAGGTTCACGCTAACGGGCGGAACCTGCACGGTTTCCGGAAGCATCTCTTGCGCTGTTTCAACGATTTTGACCGCAGGCTCTTTGCCCGCTTCATTGGTTGAGTTCACGCCGGGCGGCGCAATCCGATACAGTTTGCCCTGTCCGCGCAGCTTGACGCCGCCGATCTTCGCGGTGAAGCTGTGCTCCTCTTCCGTGGGGTTCACCACTGAGATGAGGAGCTTCTTGCGATCGCTGGAGAAGGCCGCCAGAATATCCAGAGGATAGGTCGGGCTTCCAGTGGGCTTTGTGCCCCGGTCAACAAACGGCGTGCCGGGCACCAACTGCTGCGGCGAATCCCCGTCGACGGCAACGGGAAGAGCGTTGAGAAAGTGAGTCTGCAGGAGCTTCATCACCACTCCCTCAGCCGCAAAGCCCACGGCCTCGCCGGTGTTGTCTGTCAACAAGCGCAGCCCTCCGGTCGCGCAACTGGCCTCCACCATGCCGGAGTGGCGGAAGATCTCATGCAGGCAAAGCGCGTAAGAGAGCGGCATCAGCATTCCGGTCTGGCGGAAGAAACTGGCGCCGTTGTTATTTCCGGAGGCTGAAAAGAGGCGATTGCCCCACTCATCGAAGATGAATTTGATGCCTTTGTCTTTCAACCACGGCATCTTTTCCACGTACTTGTCCCAGGCTTCGAAGGCTTCGCCGATGCGGTTGGCCAGGCGGCGCGTCCTGAATTGCAGCGGGTCGTGAACATCCACGAAGAGCTGCTTTTCAGCGTCGAAGGCCAGTTCGGGATAGGCGTAGGTATGCTCGGAGAGAAAGTCGATGTTGCCGGGGCACTTTTCCAGCAGCCATCCGTCCCAGTCATTCTGGGAGCCGAACTCGTAAGGGAGTTTGTCGCGCATCGGCGCTTCCCAGGGGTCCGGGAAGAAATTATTTCTCTTTTCCGCGCCGCCCACCGACTTCTCGCAGATGCTCGCCCCGGAGACCGTGACCTTAATGGTTGGGTCCACCTTCTTCATGGCTTCGACGATGAAATTGTGCTTGACCCAATACTGATCGAGCGCCATGTAGCCGAACTGCCAGTCGCCGTACATCTCGTTGCCGATGGTCCAGAGACGAACCTTGAAGGGCTGAGGATGGCCATTGTCCGCGCGCATTTTGCCCATGCGCGTCTCGACGGAGCCATTGCAGTATTCGACTTCTTCGGCCGCCTCGCGCGCCGAGCCGAATCCGCTGTTGATGGCCAAATCGGGCTCGGCTCCGACCAGCCGGCAGAGGGCCATGAACTCATGCAGGCCGACGTCGTTCGATTCGACGCGATCGGACCACATCACCTGCAGGCGCGGCGGGCGCTTATCCCGATCGCCAACCCCGTCGCGCCAGTCGTAAGCGGAGACGAAGTTGCCGCCGGGCCACTTGAACATTTTGAAACCTTCTTCTTTGAAGAGGCGGATCATCCCGGAGTGGAATCCCTCCACATTGTCGGCGGGCATCAGCGAGGCGGTCCCGATGTGAAATGCGCCGCTGCCAGTGCCCAGGATCTCGAGGCGCGCATCCACGGTTTCGGCCGCCGGAGTGAACTTCAACGGAAACTGTTTGTACTCGCGCGAGA
>JBEKZR010000076.1:0-11790 GCA_049509715.1 Occallatibacter sp.
GGGACGGGGATATATTTCCTCAGCGAGACGATTACCTCGCCGACACTGGCGCGGCAGTGGAAGGAAGTGCAGGCGAAGTACCCGAATGCGAAGTTGGTGCAGTATGATCCGGTGATTGCAGGGACGGCATTTGCTGACGGGATGAGGATTCAATATGATCTGGCCCAAGCGGATGTGATTGTATCGCTCGACGCAGACTTTCTTTCTGGTGCGAGCTTCCCCGGCTTTCATAAATTAGTTCGTCAGTACGCGGAGAGACGTAAGGATCCATCGAAACTGAACCGGCTTTACGCGATTGAGAGTACGCCAACAACGACAGGGTTGAAGGCCGAGCATCGGCTGGGATTGCGGGCGAGCGAGATTCCCGTGTTTGCGGCCGAGTTAGCAAGGGTTGTTGGCGTGACTGGCATTGACGATCCGGCGTATCAATGGACCGAAGCTCAGAAGAAGTTTCTGGCCACAGTGGTCAAGGATCTAAAGGCTCACGCTGGCCGGAGCGTGGTAATTCCTGGGCTCTATCAGCATTCATCTTTGGATTCGCTGGCACTGGCGATCAATGTTGTGTTGGGGAATGCGGGCAAGACCGTCTTTGAACTCGATGGCCCCGTGAATCCACTACCATATCAAGACCTATCCATGAAGGCTTTAGTGAAGGACCTTAACGCGGGCAAGGTGGATTGGCTGGTGGTTTTGAACGCTAATCCGATCTACAACGCGCCAGCCGATTTAGAGTTTGCGACTGCATTTGAAAAAGCGAAAATGACCGCGCATCTCGGCTCGCACGTGGACGAAACCGGGCAGAATGCTCAGTGGCATATCCCTTCGGCGCATTTTCTGGAGTCGTGGTCGGATGCACGCGCTTACGACGGGACGGCTTCGATCATTCAGCCGATGATCGATCCGCTTTATGGCGGAAAGACCACGCACCACATCTTTCATGCGTTGCTCGATGAGCCGGGTTTGAGTCCGTATGAGGCAGTACGCGAGACGTGGAAGCCCGTGATCAAGGGAGACTTTGAAACGGGATGGCGTAAGGCGCTGCACACGGGATGGATCGAAGGTACGGCGTCTTTCCTAGTAGAGCTTGGGAGTATTGAGAGATTGAACAATTTGGATGTCCCTGCCCCGTCGTCGAAGGATTCGCTGGAGATCATCTTCCGGCCGGACCCGAATGTTTATGACGGGCGATGGGCGAATGTGGGCTGGCTGCAGGAACTGCCCAAGCCGGTGACCAATCTTAGCTGGGACAATGCGGCCATCGTCTCCGGCGCTACGCTGACCAAGTATGGACTGGAAGAAGACGACATCGTTGAGTTATCCGTGAATGGGCGCAAGGTGAATGCGCCGGTGATTGTGGCGCCGGGGCATCCGGATAACTCGGTGACGGTGCATCTGGGCTATGGGCGGCAGACAGGCCGCGTCGCAGGCGGAGCGGGCTTCAATGCTTACCTGATTCGCACCTCGGACGCACCGTTTTACACCGTTGGCTCGATCAGGAAACTTGAAGGCAAGTGGGGCGTGGCGGTTACCAAGAGCCACTACCAGGACCACCGTCCGAAGCTCTTCGGCGGGCAGGGCAACGGAAACAACTCGATGGAAGCCAATGAGGCGATCGGCGAGCGCGGCATCATCCGCTACGCAACGCTGGATGAGTTTAAAGCCAATCCGGGGTTTGCCAACGAGGGCGAGACCCACACCACGACCGACAAGGAGAACACGCTCTTCCCCAACTGGGAGTACAAGGACAATGCCTGGGGCATGTCGATCGACATGAACAGTTGCACAGGCTGCAACGCGTGCATTGTGAGCTGTTATGCGGAGAACAACATCGCGGTGGTGGGCAAGCAGCAGGTGAGGATCGGGCGCAACATGCAGTGGCTGCGCATCGACACATATTTTGAGGGCGATTTGGCCGCGCCGCGCGCGCACTTTCAGCCCATGGCCTGCCAGCACTGCGAGAACGCGCCCTGCGAGCAGGTTTGCCCGGTGGGCGCGACGGTGCACACGCCGGAGGGGCTCAACGCGATGGTCTACAACCGCTGCGTGGGCACGCGCTACTGTTCGAACAACTGCCCGTACAAGGTGCGGCGGTTCAACTTCCTGCTGTATTCCGACTACGAGACCGAAAGCCTGAAGCTGATGCGCAATCCGGACGTCTCGGTGCGCTCGCGCGGAGTGATGGAGAAGTGCAGTTACTGCGTGCAGCGCATTTCGGCGGCCAAGATCGCGGCCGACAAGGAGAACCGGGCCATCCGCGACGGAGAGATCGTGACCGCGTGCCAGCAGGCCTGCCCGGCTCAGGCAATCACCTTCGGCAACATCAACGACAAGCAGAGCCGGGTGGCGAAGCTGCAAGCCGACGAGCGCAGCTACCAGGTGCTCGCCGATCTGAACACGCGTCCGCGGACGAAGTATGTGGCCGCGGTGACGAATCCGAACCAGGAACTCGAAGCAGCGCCGGTGGAACACAAGACAGTGAAGTAGTGAAGAAGTGAAAAAGTGAAGTAGTGAAAGAGTGAAATGGTGAAAGAGTGAAACCAGTGAAGAAGTGAGTTAGTGAGTTAGCGGAGCACGAGGGCAAGCAGCGAATTGAAGCACGATCCCCAACTCGATAAGCAGATCGATCCGGCGACGGGCGAGTACCGGGTGATCGCGCCGGGGCAGACCTTCAGGTCGGTCACCGAGAAGATTACGCGCATTGTGCTCACGCCCCGGACGCCGCTGGGCTGGTTTGCGTTGTTCGGTGTTGGCGGGGCGCTGGCGACCATGCTGCTGGTGGCCCTGACGTGGCTGTTCCTGATCGGCATCGGCATCTGGGGCGTCACCCAACCGGTGGCGTGGGGCTTTGCCATCATCAACTTCGTGTGGTGGATCGGCATCGGCCACGCGGGGACGCTGATCTCGGCCATTCTGCTGCTGTTCAAACAGAGCTGGCGCAACTCCATCAACCGCTTTGCCGAGGCCATGACCATCTTTGCCGTGGTCTGCGCCGGACTGTTCCCACTGATTCATCTCGGCCGCCCGTGGCTGGGTTACTGGCTGTTTCCGTATCCCAGCACGATGACGGTGTGGCCGCAGTTCCGGTCGCCGCTGATGTGGGACGTGTTCGCGGTGTCCACCTACGCGACCATCTCGGTAGTCTTCTGGTACATCGGCATGGTCCCGGACTTCGGCACCATGCGCGACCGCGCGGAGTCGAAGATCGCCCAGTACTTCTACGGCCTCTGCTCGCTGGGTTGGCGCGGATCGGTGCGCCACTGGATGCGCTACGAGACGGCCTCGCTGCTGCTGGCCGGGCTGGCCACGCCGCTGGTGCTCTCCGTGCATACGGTCATCAGCTTCGACTTCGCCGTGGCCGTGCTGCCGGGCTGGCACACGACCATCTTTCCGCCGTACTTTGTGGCCGGCGCGATTTATTCAGGTTTTGCCATGGTGCTGACGCTGGCCATTCCGCTGCGCAAGTTCTACCACCTGGAAGCGCTGGTCACCGAGCGGCATATC
The DNA here is from genome assembly GCA_049509715.1 of Occallatibacter sp. Taxonomy (GTDB): domain Bacteria; phylum Acidobacteriota; class Terriglobia; order Terriglobales; family Acidobacteriaceae; genus Telmatobacter. The sequence continues at coordinate 3,502 of JBEKZR010000076.1, forward strand.
GACAACATGGGCAAGGTGATGCTGGCGACCGGTTTCATCGTGGCTTACGGGTATGGCATGGAAGTCTTCATGGCCTGGTACTCGGCCTCGCACTGGGAAGCCTTCATGATGTGGAACCGGATGTTCGGGCCGATGGGCTGGTCCTACTGGGTCCTGGTTACCTGCAACCTGGTGATTCCGCTCACGACACTGTGGTCGCGAAAGCTGCGCACCTCGATCGGGTATATGTTCTTCATCTCCATCGTGATCAACACGGGCATGTGGTTTGAACGCTTCGTGATTGTGGTGACCAGCCTCTACCGCGACTTCCTGCCCTCGTCGTGGGGAACTTACCGCGCGACCCGGTGGGATTACATGACCTATGTGGGAACGCTGGGACTGTTCACGTTCCTGTTCCTGCTGTTCGTGCGCTTCCTGCCCATGATTCCCATGTCTGAAATCCGCATGATGCTGCCGGGAGCGAAGATAACGCCCAAAGTGACAGCGGAGGCTGGTGACTGATGCCTCCACGCGAAGGAACCTACGGCCTGCTGGCCGAATTCGATACGCCGGGCGAGCTGATCCGCGCAGCGCGCCAGGCGCGGCTGGACGGCTGGCGGCGGCTGGATTGCTACACGCCCTACCCGGTGGAGGAGGCGGCCGAGGCCATCGGCTTCCATCGCAACAAGGTGCCGTTGGTTACGCTGGTGGGCGGGCTGATGGGATTGGCGGCCATGTTTCTGCTGGAGACCTGGATCTCGGTGTGGGCGTATCCGTTGAATATAGGCGGGCGGCCGCTGTACTCCTGGCCGGCGTTTATTGTGCCCGCGTACGAGTGGACGATTTTGTTTGCGGGGCTTTCGGCGGCCTTCGGCATGCTGGCGCTGAACGGGCTGCCGGCGCTTTATCATCCGCTGTTCAACGCGCCGAACTTCCGCAACGGGGCGACCACGGACAAGTTCTTCCTGTGCCTGGAGGCGCTGGACCCGAAGTTCGATCTGGTGAAATCAAGGGCTTATCTGGAGAGCTTCAAGCCGGTTTCAGTGGTGGAGGTGGAGTACTGATGAAAAGACAGGTCTCAGTCGTCAGTTCTCAGTTCTCAGAACGCAGGTTGATGCGCATCGCGGCGGTGGCTGGCATATCCGTGGTGCTTTTCGCCGCCGGATGCCGCCAGGACATGCAGGACCAGCCCAAGATCCGCTCGCAGCGCGGCTCGGAGATGTTTGCGGATCATCGCGGCGCGCGTCCGCAAGTGGCGAACACCGTGGCCCGCGGCCAGTTGCGCGAGGACAGCTACTTCTATACCGGCGTGGTCCAGGCCGCCAACGGCTATCGCGAAGAGAAGAACGAGATGCCCTTTCCGGTGACGCTCGAAGTGCTCAAGCGCGGGCAGGAGCGGTTCAACATTTACTGCACGCCGTGCCACTCGCGGGTGGGCAACGGGCTGGGCGAGATTGTGCAACGCGGTTACAAGCCGGCTGCGAATTTTCACGACCAGGTGCGCCTGTCGCAGCCCATCTCGCACTACTTCTACGTGATGACGAACGGCTACGGGGCCATGCCGGACTACTCGGCGCAACTGACGCCGGTGGATCGCTGGGCGGTTGCGGCTTACATACGCGCCTTGCAGTTGAGCCAGGCGGCGACGGAGAAGGATGTGCCGGCGGGCGTACAGGTGAGAGATCTGAAGGAGATTGCCCGCGAGAAGAATTTGCCGGAGAGCTTTGCCGAACCGTGGACGCTGCCCGCAACGGCGGTCCAGGGGTATCTGCCGGCTACTCAGGAGGGGACACCGGCGCTGGCTCCGGCCAATCCAGCGCCCCCGAAGATTTCGATTCCCGCAAGCAAACCGGCCACGAAGTAGGGACTAAGGGACTAGGGACTAAGGGACTAGGGACTAGGGACTAGGACTAAGGACTAAAGACTAAGGACTAAAGACTAAGGACTAAAGACTAAGGACTAAGGACTAAGGACTGACGGAATGGCTCACGAGACGCACGCCAAGACACTTCCCGCCGACCTCGGCGCACCGGCCTTTGTGGACGGCTGGAAGACGCGTGCGCTGGCTATCGGGTCGGTCTTTTCGGTCGTCGCCGTTGTGCTGGCTGTCGCCGATGGGTCCATCGACCACGTGCTGCGGGCCTGGTTGCTGGGCCTGATGCTGACGTTCGGATTTTCGGTAGGCGGGCTGGCTCTGCTGATGGTGCAGTACTGCACGGGCGGCAAGTGGGGACTGCTGCTGCGGCGGCCACTGGAGGCCATGAGCCGGACACTGCCGCTGGTCTTCGCCTACTGGCTGGTGGTTGCGTTCTCGTTGAAGAAACTTTATCTGTGGGCAGCGGTCGGCGATGTGAGCGCGGCGCTCAAGTCGGGATGGATCAACGAAGTTCAGGCGCATGCGATCGAATTCAAACGGCCGATGCTGAATACGGAGATGTTTTGGCTGGTGAGCCTGCTGTGCTTCGCGATCTGGGCCTTCTACACCAGGCGGCTCAACGATCTGGGCTTGAAGCGCGACGCGGAATCGGCGGAGACAACACCTTACTGGATCAAGAAATTTGAAAACATCAGCGGCCCCGGCATCGTTGTGTATGCCATCACCATGTCCGCCGCCGCTATCTATTGGGTGATGTCGCTCGATCCCACGTGGTACTCGTCGGTGTACGGACTGCTGTTCCTGGTGGGGCAGGGGTACCTGGTGCTGGCGCTGGGGATCATCGTCGCGGTTTCTCTGTCGAAGGGCGAGCCGTTTAAAACCATTCTGCGGCAGACCGAGCAGCACGACCTGGGCAAGTTCGCCTTCGCCTTTGTGATGCTGAACATTTACCTGGCCTTCGGGCAGTTCCTGATCATCTGGTCGGGAAATCTGCCGGAAGAGATTCCCTGGTACCTGGACCGCATTCGCGGGCACTGGGGCGTGATTATTACGCTGGACTTTATCTTCCACTGGCTGATTCCGTTCACTCTGCTGCTGTCGCGAGACCTGAAGCGCAACAAAAAACGATTGGTCCGGGTGTGCCAGTGGATGGTTTTCGCCAGGGCCTTCGACTTGTTCTGGCTGATCGAGCCGAACTTCAAGGACGCGGCACGCAACCTCCACTTCAGTTGGGGAATTCTCGAATATGTGGCCGTGCCGGTGGCGATGGCAGCTTTCTGGGTTGCCTTCTATTGCACGCAGTTGAAGGCGCGCGCGCTGGTGCAGACCAACGATCCGCATGTGGCGGAGATTCTGGAGCCTGAGCATGCAAACGCATAATCCACACGAACCGGACAAGCACGAGGCAGGGCACGAGCCGGAGGAGATCGACGCGTCGCACGGCTACGAAGCGACAGATGTCCGCGTCTCCGGCGTGGTGGTCTTCCTGGTCGCGCTGAGCATCTTTGCGGTGGTGACGGCGGTGCTGGCCTATGGCGTCGGCAAGGTCATTAACGCGCATCTGGCCAGGGAAAACGGGCCGCCGGGCAAATGGGCGAAGACGGTAGATATTCGCCAACTCGGCAACATGCCCAGCAATCCGGAGATGCAGAACAAAGTGGCCGAGCTGACGCAGCAGTTTCCCACGCCGAGGCTGCAAACCGATGACGGCAGCGAGGACATCGCCAATCTGCATACGAGGGAGGAGCTGCTGCTGGAGAACTACAGCTGGGCGAACCAAGAGCAGGGCAAGGTGAGGATTCCGATCGAGCGGGCAATGGAGCTGATCGCGCAGAGCGGGTTGCCGGTGGCGCCGCAGGTGAACCATGAGCCGCTGCTGACGGGGGACAGCAAGCCGGTGGTGGCGTATCCGTTGACCAATGGATTTGCGCGCACCGGCTATGAGTTGGAGCAAACTGCGGCTGAGCGGCCAACCGCGCCTGCAGCGCACAAGTAGAGAATGCTGACGGGCGCGGGGATTAGATTTGTGGTTTCCCATCCATTTCGCAAAGTGCGCGAAATGGATGGGGCACGGAGCATTTGTTGGGAGAACAGAGAAAGAAGACAGTATGCGAGGCACAAGTAGAATTCGGAGAGGCTGGCGCGGCGCGGCGGCGGTGTTGGCGCTGTGCTCTGCGACTTTCGCGTCTTTGATGCTAGCTCCGCCGATGTTGGCGCAGGTTTCGCGCTACGACGAGAAACAGATGGCGCCGATCAGCGACAAGCCTCCGGCGATCCTGAATAAAGTGGGCATTGCGCAGCGGCTGAACGAGCAACTGCCGCTGGGGCTGACCTTCACCGACGACCAAGGCAAACAGGTGCAACTTGCGAGCTACTTCGGCAAGAGACCGGCGATTCTGGCGCTGGTTTACTACCAGTGCCCCATGCTGTGCTCAGAGGAGCTGAACGGGCTGACGGGCGCATTGCAGATGGTGGACGAAGTTCCGGGCAGGGACTTCAACGTGATCGTGGTGAGCATCGATCCCACGGAGGGAACGGATCTGGCGGCGGCCAAGAAACGGACCTACCTGAAGCGGTACGGACATCCGGAGACGGCCTCGGGCTGGCACTTCATGACCGGGACGCAGGCGAACATCGACGCGTTGACCAAGGCGGTGGGCTTTGGGTACGTGAAGATTCCCGGGCCGGATGGGAAACTGACGCAGTTTGCGCACGCCAGTTCGATTCAGATCGTGACCCCGGAGGGCAAGCTGGCGCAGTACTACATGGGCGTGGAGTATTCGCCCAAGGATCTGCGGCTGGGACTGGCGGAGGCTTCGGCTAACCGCATCGGCTCGCCGGTGGACAATATTCTGACTTACTGCTACCACTACGATCCCCAGACCAACAAGCACTCGCTGATCGTGGCGCGGGTGGTGCAGATGGGCGGGCTGGTGACGGTATTGTCGCTGGGAGGATTCATGCTGGCGATGTTCCGCAGAGACGCGCGGAAGGACGACCAGACAGGAACAGGCAAGAAGGTGAACGGATAAGGGGATGAGCCACATCAGTCCAGTACTCTGGCAGTTTCTCGTCAAGTGGTTGACGAACTTCGCGCTGTTTCCGCCGGAGGCGTCGCGGCTTGCGCCTCAGATGGACGCGCTGCTGTTCTTCATCACGCTGGTGAGCCTGATCGGGCTGACGATCGTGGTTCTGCTGATCGTGAGTTTCTCGATCCTCTACAGCAAGAAGCGCCATCCGGTGGCGGTGCAGGTGGAGGGATCGACGCTGCTGGAGGCCACCTGGACCATCATTCCGCTGGGACTGTTCCTGGTGATGTTCGTGTGGGGCGCGCTGATCTATTTTCGCGTTTACACGCCGCCGGCCAACGCCATGAACATCTACGTGGTGGGCAAGCAGTGGATGTGGAAGGCGGAGCATCCGGGCGGGCAGCATGAGATCAACTCGCTGCACGTGCCGACGGGCCGGCCGGTGCAGTTGACGCTGATTTCGCAGGATGTGTTTCACAGCTTTTCCATCCCCGCGTTCCGGGTGAAGCGGGAGGCGATTCCGGGCCGCTACACGACGGTGTGGTTTGAGGCCACGACGCCGGGGACCTATCACCTGTTCTGCACGCAATACTGCGGGACGAACCACTCGGCGATGATCGGCGACGTGGTGGTGCTGACGCCGGAGGATTACAGGAAATGGCTGGCCAGCTCGACCAGCGGCATGTCGCTGGCGCAGAACGGAGAAAGGCTGTTTGCGAGCCTGAGCTGCGCGGCCTGCCACAATGCGCGGCCGAATGCGAGAGGGCCGAGCCTGGCAAACGTTTACGGGGCCAAGTTGCCGCTTGCAAGCGGAGGGACGGTGACCGCCGACGAAGCTTATCTGCGCGAGTCGATTCTGAACCCGTCGCAGCACGTGACCCAGGGGTATGCGCCGATCATGCCCACCTACCAGGGGCAGATCAGCGAGGAGGGTGTAATCGCGCTGCTTGAGTTCATAAAGAATCTCGATTCCGATTACCGCATCCAGCAGACGCTGAACACGACCGATCTGCCGCCGGGGAGCGAAGGCAAGACGCCGGCAGCGCAAACGCCTGACGCAAAAGGGAAGGTGAAGCCATGAGCGATACAATCGTCAGTCTTCCCGACCAATCGACGGCCAGAATTCCGAAGGACAACTTCCTGACCAGGGAGAATGGTCTTTTGAGCTGGCTGCTGACGGGCGACCACAAGCGGATTGCGATTCTTTACCTGATTTCGATCACGTTCTTCTTCTTTATCGGGGGGGCGCTGGCGGGGCTGATCCGCCTGGAGCTGCTGACGCCGCAGGCCGATCTGATGGCGACCGACACCTATAACAAGGTGTTCTCCATGCACGGCATCATCATGATCTTCCTGTTTCTGGTGCCGTCGGTTCCGGCCACGCTGGGCAACTTCTTTATGCCGATGATGATCGGCGCCAAGGACCTGGCGCTGCCCAGAATCAACCTGCTGAGCTGGTATCTCTATGTGATCGGCGGAATCCTGGTGGTGTACACCATGGTGAACGGCGGCGTGGATACGGGCTGGACCTTTACTACGCCGCTCTCGACGCATTATGTGAACACCAACGTGGTCACCACCGGCCTGGCGGTCTTCGTGGCCGGCTTCAGCTCCGTCTTTACCGGGCTGAACTTCATCGTGACCATCCACAAAATGCGCGCGCCGGGCATGACCTGGTTCCGCATGCCGTTGTTTGTGTGGTCCAACTATGCGGCCAGCATTCTGATGGTACTGGGCACGCCGGTCTTAGCCATAACCATTGTGCTGGTGCTACTGGAGAGAACAACAGGGATCGGCGTTTTCGACCCGGCCAAGGGCGGCGATCCGCTGTTATTCCAACATTTGTTCTGGTTCTACTCGCACCCCGCCGTCTACATCATGATTCTGCCCGGCATGGGGGTAATCTCCGAGACGATCTCGACCTTCAGTCGCAAGCGCGTCTTCGGTTACACGGCGGTGGCGTTTTCTTCGGTGGCCATCGCGGTCTTCAGCTTCTTCGTTTGGGCGCACCACATGTTCATCATGGGCATCTCCAACTACTCGACGCTGGTCTTCTCGCTCATGACCATGCTGGTCGCGGTGCCCTCGGCCATCAAGATATTCAACTGGACGTTCACGCTCTACAAGGGTTCCATCACCTTCGAGACGCCCATGCTGTACACCTTCGGCTTCATGGGCCTGTTCACCATCGGCGGGCTGACCGGCGTATTCCTGGGCACCTCGGGCACCGACATCCATCTGACGGAGACGTATTTCATCGTGGCGCACTTCCACTTTGTGATGGTGGGCGGCATGCTGATGGCGTTTTTGGCGGGCATCCACTTCTGGTGGCCGAAGATGACCGGCCGCATGTATCCGGAGAAGATATCGCAACTGGCGGCGTTGGTCACGTTCATCGGGTTCAACTTCACGTTCTTCCCGCAGTTCATCCTGGGCGTGCTGGGTATGCCGCGGCGGTACGCGGCTTATCCGCCGGAGTTTCAGGTGCTGAACGTTTTCTCAACCGCCGGCGCCACGATCCTGGGCGTGGGCTACCTGCTGCCGGTTCTTTACCTGACGTGGTCGCTGAAGTACGGCGCGATCGCCGGCGACAATCCCTGGCAGGCGACAGGGCTGGAGTGGCAGACCCAGTCGCCGCCGTTGACGGAGAACTTTAAGGAAATTCCGGTTATGGACCACGAAGCCTACGACTACGAGTGGCTGGAAAACCAGCAACAGGCTGAGCGAAATCGGGCTGGCCAGAATCCGGAGCGCCAGAAAGAAATGGAGGCGCCCAGTGCCGGATAGCACAGCGATTGGCCAGAGCGCCCTGGAGACAGCTAACCCCGCTAACTCCGCTAACACCGCTAACCACGAGCACCCCTCCTACCTGCGCCATCACTTCGCATCCGTGGAGCAGCAGGCAGACACCGCCAACTTCGCCATGTGGCTCTTCCTGCTGACCGAAGTGATGTTTTTCGGCGGGCTGTTTACCGCTTACCTGATCTACCGCAACTGGTATTACCCGGCGTTTGTGGCCGGATCGCACCAGCTGAATGTGTATTGGGGCACGCTGAACACGGTGGTGCTGATCTGCTCCAGCTTCACCATGGCCATGGGCGTGTGGTGCGCCCAGACGCGGCGCAGGAGCGGGCTGGTTCTGTGCCTGATTCTCACGCTAATTCTGGGCCTGGGATTTTTGGGCATCAAGACCATCGAGTACTCGGAGAAGATCGAGAAGCACCACGTTCCCGGTTTCCACTACAGTTTGCAGTCCTTTCTCGATCCGGATTCCGACGCCGCCGCGAAGGCCGCGGGCGACAGGCCGCTGCCCCTGGACATGGCGCGCCACACCGAGGTTTATTTTTCGCTCTACTTCCTGATGACCGGCATGCACGCGCTGCACATGATCATCGGCATCGGGAT